>NZ_JACJER010000001.1:0-96709 GCF_014164185.1 Shewanella sp. SG44-6
ATACCACAGTAGTATGGATGTGAGTTATTATAAAATCTCATTGAGCTTTCTCCTGTTGGTTTAGTCACCTTAAGCATACCGCTGATGCGGCTTGCTAGGGAGGAGGCTCAATGAGTATCAAGTCATTCAAAAGGACAAAAAACAGTTGGCTTTTGCTCCTTCGTCGCTAATTTTAGCCAACAATTTTAGTCCGCTTAATGCGGCGTTAATCCATAGAAATTTTAATCCTAAACTTACGAATTAGATTTGGAAACCTAGCTCGTTTCTGTCCAAAAACGAGTTAGTTTTTTATGAAAATGCCTAAATTCAACTCTGAACTTGAGGCCGTTGAAGACTCCTTACAAAAGAATACGTGAGTTAGCCAAGGATGGCGAGCTAGCTTTCGAGGGGAAGGGATGTACCATCGGAAGCGTTAGCATTTTCACTCTTTATTGTAAGATGGGCCGAAGCAGGTTGCAAACGAAGTCAAAAGCTAGAGCTATTTCCGTCGCAATTTTTTCGCTGCTGTTGTTTGGTTAAAAAGCGAAAATGTTGCCGGAACGGCAGGGGTGCTCCAAGAGGGGATTGCTGTTGATCCCCCTTTTGGCCCCTGCAGGGTGGAACCTTGCGATTTCAATTCAAACGAAGTTTGCAAAGCCAGTTGTGCCCGCTGGCCATAAAAAGCTTAACCATCTTAAGCCAAAGATGACTTCACCACTAAACAAGAAACCTGTTTCTGCTTCCCATATTGCATCACTTGCGCCAGCTCCGATTGGCTAATCGGTACATACGCCGCGTTAATCGCATCCTTTTGTGCTTCAACAAATGGGTCGTGAATAAACATAAACTGTTCGTTGTAACCACTTAATACCACCCAATGAGGGCCTTTTTCGCCATTAAATCGATAGGTGCTGATCATTAATAACACAGCATAACCGCTGTCAATCCAATGTCGAAGTTGAGTCAGGCTGGGTGATGCATTGTGGATCTGAATTCCTTGTGAGGCTAATTGCTGACAAAAATCGTCATGCACTATAGTAATGACGGCTTTTTTATTGCTGCCACGAACGCTATCAATAAAGGGGACTGACGTTGACTGGCTGTACATCTCAATCTGTAATCCGCGCTTTATGGCTGCTAAAGCTAAACCATGCACACTGCAACCACCATGACCGCTGGTCATAAAAATAGTGGTGGCTTCGCGCCAAATACTCAACTCATCAACTCGGCTCGGATTATAGTGCGTTTTTACCGCACTCATGGCCATCATTAAGCAAGCGGCGCCACACGTAAAGGGTGTGGTTTGCACATACAAAGGCATCTTGATGACTTTGCTTGGCCCTGGCGGGTCTAAGCGTTTGTGCATGCGCACGCCATCAGCTAAATCGTCGTAATAATGCACTAAGGTTTTGAGTACTTTATAACCCATTTTTAAATAAAGATTTTTGGCCGCGATGTTGTCGTTTCGCACTTCTAGGCGTAATGTAATGAAGCCGCGCTCGACCACGGTATGTTCACATTGTGTGACCAGTTCAAAGGCAATGTTGCGACCTCTAAACTCGCTCGCAACAGCAATAGAGTATAGCCTTGCTAGACGTGTGCCACGATGAAATAGCACCAATGCATAACCTGCAAGGGTGCCGTCTATGTCGGCGACCAATAAGCTGTCCAGTGGCGAGTTTATAAAGCGTTTCATCTGCCGAGAGCTGATTTTATCACCACTAAAGGCATTGGATTCGATTTGGTTAAGCTGGGATAAATCGCTGGGAATAGCTTGACGAAGCAGCATGAGTTGGCTCGAGTTGGCAAACATGATAGTGACTTAATTTACGCGCTAAACCGCACAAGAGGCAATCGATATTTATGGCTCATTTTTTAATTGTCACCGACGATGTTAATGATTGGCGTCCCTATTTACCCAGTGACCATATGGTCACAGTGCATGATTATTTAGAAATGGGGGCGTTTTCCGAGCAAAGTGCCATGCAAGTGATTAACTTGTGTCGCAGTTATGATTATTTAAGCACTGGTTATTACTGTTCGTTAATGGCTGAAGCACGCGGTCACCGGGTGATCCCGCGTGTGATGACCATTAATGATTTATCTCAGGACCGTTTTTTTAGTTTACCTCAAGCTGGTTTAGATAAGCTGCCTGATACCGTGACTGAAATATCCATGAAGCTGTATTTTGGCTATTGTGATAATCCGTCGCTTGACAAGCTTGCTCGCAAAATTTTTGAACGTTTTACTGTGCCGGTATTGCAAGTGAGTTTGTTAAAAATGTCAGGAAAGTGGCAGGTTGGTTCCATTGAGCCTGCGGCTTTTCAAGACTTAACCGAATCAGAACAAGATTTATTTGCTAAGTATTTAGAGGTATTTTCACAAAAAGTATGGCGTTTACCTAAACCATCGAAACGCTATCGATATGAAATTGCCATGCTGGTGAATGAGCATGAGAAAATGCCACCATCAGATAAAGCGGCGCTGAAGTTATTTACTAAGTCGGCTAATCGTATCGGCATGGATTTAGTCCAAATTGGTTCTCACGATTTGGCGCGGTTAAGTGAGTTTGATGGCTTGTTTATTCGCTCTACCACTAATATCAGCAACTTTACTTATCGATTTGCGAAAGCGGCAGAGCAACTTGGCTTGGTGGTAATGGATGACCCTGAATCCATTATGAAGTGCACTAACAAGGTGTTTTTGACCGAGCTATTAAACAAACATAAAGTGCCAGTGCCTAAAAGTGTCATCTTTAAAGCCTCGGATAAAAACTGGGCCGATAATGTAATTAATACCATAGGATTACCGATTGTACTTAAAGTACCCGATGGGGCATTTTCCCTTGGGGTTGTTAAGGTGAACGACCGTGAAACCTTACTTGAACAAGCTGCGATTATCTTCGAGCACAGTGCGTTAATTTTAGCGCAAGCGTTTATGCCTACCGATTATGATTGGCGCATTGGCGTGCTAAATCGCCAACCTATTTATGCCTGTCGTTACTTTATGAGTCGTGGTCACTGGCAGATTTATCAACATCATCAAAGCGGCCGTGTCAGTAGTGGTGATTTTGACTGTATCGATTTAAAAATGGTGCCGCAAAATATTGTTGATGCGGCGGTTAAAGCATCAAACTTAATTGGCGCTGGTTTGTATGGTGTCGATTTAAAAGAAATTGACGGTAAGGCTTATGTCATTGAAGTGAATGACAATCCGAGTATTGACCATGGCGTAGAAGATTTGTTTTTAGGGGATTTAGTTTACGACAGGGTGATGACTGAATTTTTAAGACGTATTCAGCTTCGCGGAATGTAATCACGATAGCGTAGGCCATGGCAAAAAAGACCTGTTAAGGTCTTTTTTGGTTAATTAGTTGTGTACTGTATTACGCATTTTACGGCGTTATATTATGCTGTTTTCACAGACCCGAAAACAATTACGCCCGGCTGCTTTTGCTGCATACATGGCTTTATCCGCTCGCTCATATAAGTTTTCTGCTTGTTGCTGTGGTAATGATTGCGCAATGCCTAAACTGCATTGAATATTATATTCGGTCAGTTCAGAATGTTTTGGCATCATATCAATAATACGTTGGCAAATAATTGCCGCTGCATCTGCATTTCCTTGAGTAATAATCACAAACTCATCACCACCAATTCTGAAAGCTTGGTCCGTATTACGGATCGCTTCACTAATTAATGCTGCAAACCCTACTAAAACGTAATCACCGGCTTTATGGCCGTGTACGTCATTGAGTTGTTTAAACTTATCCAAATCTAATACCACTAATGATACCTGACCTTGTTTGCGATTCGCTCGGGCTAATGCAATATCAAGAGCTTGACGATAATAATATCGATTACCTAAGTTAGTTAGCGCATCAAACATGGCTTGATTAGACATTGCTTGATATTTTAATGCATTATTAAACGGTTGAATGAGCATGTTTTCAAGCCGTTGTAGTAATTTCTTCTGCGCCGAGTTGAGTGGCACAGACAACTGATAAGTGATAGCAAAGCTGTCATTGTTATCGTTAATAGTATGTTTTAATTCAATACCGTAATGACGTCCCCAAACAAATTTTTGTTTATCTAGGGTCAACTGCAGTCCTTTAATCGGCAAATGTTGTCCTAGGACTTTGCCAAAACAGGCAAAAACTGTCCGAGGATCTAAACTTCCATGTAGTTGTTGAATTACTTGAACAAGGTCTAGATCAGACTCTCGATTCAAGTAAGCGTCTGAACGGTACCAGTAATCATCAGGATAGAACTCTGTTGCTAGCGCGAAATCCATAGTATTTACTCCAGTACGTTACAACTAATTGTCAATTTATTAGCAAAAAGCGTGCCTATGAAAATTTTTCTATAGTTATTAGTTGCTTGTTGTTTTACTGTAGTATTTAGAAAACGTTTTATTTCCCTTTCGACACTTTTTTGACGAGGAGCCAAAGCCATAATGGAACACAGCATTTTTATCCATATTTTGTCGATGCTTGTGATTGCGATTGTGGCGATTGCATTATTACGCCGTCTCGGCTTACCTGCCATTTTAGCTTATCTACTCACTGGGGTGGTCAGCGGTCCCAGTGGTTTCCATTGGTTTACCCAGTTACAAATGCAGTCTGTGGCTGAGTTAGGTGTCGTGCTATTGATGTTCACTTTAGGGCTGGAGTTTTCTGTGCCTAGATTGTGGGCCATGCGTCGCACAGTGTTTGGCTTGGGCAGCGCCCAAATGTTGATAACGGCTTTTGTGGCTGGCGGCATCGCCATGTTGGTTGGCCAGGATTTAGTGGCCGCAATAGTGATTGGTTCAGCCATTGCCTTGTCGTCAACGGCCATTGTATTAAAGTTGCTAAACGAACAAAACTGGTTAAGGCGCAGGCACGGCGAATTATCCGTCAGTGTGTTGTTATTTCAAGACTTAGCCGTAGTGCCGTTATTGATTTTAATGCCGCTGTTAGCCAAAGGCGATGTGGAAATGAGCTTCAACAGTATTATGTGGGAATTGCTCACTGGTATTTTGGCTTTTGTCGGCTTAATGTCATTTGGTAAGTGGATACTGCCACGTATTTTCGATGAAGTGGCTCGCTCACGCTCAAATGAGTTATTTGTATTATCGACCTTAGTTGTGGCCTTAGTGACGGGCGCGTTTACTCAATGGCTTGGACTGTCAATGGCATTAGGGGCGTTTATTGCGGGTATGCTACTGGGCGAAAGTCAGTACCGACGTCAGTTAGAGGCTGATATTAGGCCGTTTCGTGATTTATTAATGGGCCTGTTTTTTATCTCAATCGGCATGCTACTGGATTTCAATCTGGTGATGCAATATTGGTGGCAAGTGCTGTTAATTTTAGTCGCAGTGGTACTGACTAAAATTTTGATCGTGCATGGTTTACTCAAGCTTGTAGGCGAAAATACGAAGGTATCACTCAGTACGGCAATCAGTTTAGGTCAAGTGGGTGAATTTAGTTTTGTGTTATTGGCATTGGCGGTGAATTATCAATTGCTCAATAACGAAGTCAGCACAGTATTAGTTGCTGTGGCAGTGATCTCTATGTCTATGGCACCTTGGTTGATCCGCCATAGCCTTGATATTGCTAAAAAGGTTAGCGGTAACAAGTTAGCAGCTAAATCTGAGCCTATTGAGGTTGTTTTACCTCATTCTGATGAAAGTGACGTGGTGCTTATTTTAGGTTATGGCCGAGTAGGGCAAACAATAGCGCGCTTTTTGAAAAAAGAAGCCGTGCCATACATGGTACTCGATTTAGACCCCACCCGCGTGTCAGAGGCCAGAGCGGCGGGCGAGAACATTCATTTTGGTGATGCTTGCAGAATGGCACTGTTAAAGAAGATGGGCATCCGCGATGCCAGTTTAGTGGTGGTGACATTTTGTGAACCACGCCAGTCAGAAGAGTGTTTAGCCGTAGCACGTAAGCTTGCTCCCGATGTAAAAATACTCGTGCGTACTCGCGATGATGCTAACTTGCATGAACTTAAAGAAGCTGGCGCAACCCAAGTGATTCCTGAATCCCTTGAAGGCAGTTTGATGCTGGTTTCGCAAGTCTTGTTTAAATGTGGAGTACCATTAGCGCGTATTATTAAGCGTTTAGAATCAGAGCGACGTAACCATTACCAATATTTACACGGTTTTTTTTCGGGCACCGAAACTGATTTCACTCTGGATTTACTCCATGCAGTATCACTGGCGTCAAGAGCCAGTGCTGTGGGGAAAACCGTTGCTGATATTCCATGGCAAGCATTGGACGTGGAGCTTAGAGCTGTGCGTCGTAAAGGGGAGGAGATTAATCCTCCGCCACCAGAGTGGGTGTTAAGGCGTAATGATATTTTAATGCTGGTGGGTAAACCGCGCAGTATCGAAAAAGCTGAAGAGTACTTGCTGCAGGGATAGTGGTTCCCTGTTTGCATCACTTTTCTGGAGTATAACTCTTCTATTTCATCAATTTTCCTAATCATAGGATCCGTATATTAAAGGGCGCTGAGCGTTTTTTTATCAAACTTGCATCCAATTAGCAGGCTGTAACGTATACACTCTGAAGGGCTTTTTTTATTCTATATATGCAGTAACAGCCCGTATTAACGAAATCGAATCATTACCGGGAAGCGTGGCATATTATGGATCAAGACACATTACTTAACTTATTGAGTGCCAGTGCGGATGGAGATAAACAAGCTTTTGCTGATTTATACCAGTCGACTAGCAGTCAATTATTTGCGGTTAGTTTGAAAATGCTCGGTCGACGGGAGCTGGCTGAAGAGGTGCTGCAAGAAGCCTACGTAAAAATTTGGCATAACGCGACCGAGTATCAACATGGCAAGGGGTCGGTACTCACTTGGATGATCAGCATAGTGCGTTACCGAGCACTAGACATGCTGCGTTATCAAAAAGTCAGAAAAGAAGATCCGCTTGAAGAGGGCCAAGAAGCGATTTTTGATGAGCCCAGCAATGACGACGGTCCGCAAGTGCATAAAAATCAACTCGATCAATGCATGAGCGAGCTTGAACCGCAGCAAAAACAAGCGATTCATTTAGCGTACTACAATGGTTTATCGCATCATGAAGTGGTTGGGCACCTAGACTTACCTTTGGGCACGATTAAGAGTTGGATCCGCCGTGGTTTACAGCAATTACAGAGGTGTTTATCGTTATGAATTATCATGATCCTCAATTGAAAGAAGCCTTGGCTGCAGAATATGTGCTGGGCACATTGCGCGGCCAAGCTAGACGTCGGTTTCAAAAATTAATGATGCAAATACCTAGCCTGCGTGAAAGCACTTGGTTATGGGAGCAACATTTGCATGGTATGAACCAGTTATTACCTCCGGTAAAACCTGATGATCGTGTGTGGCAAAATATTCGTCATACGCTGGGTTTTGTTGATAATTTGAGCCACACTCCAGCACCAGAGACACCCAATGTCGTGCCTTTAACAACTCGCCATCGCGTCTGGAAAGGCCTGGCCTCCATGGCCACAGCCGCAGCCATTATTATGGCGGTTATCCTGGTGAATAACCAACCTGTGCCCGTCGCGGCGCCGCAACAAGTTGCCGTTGTGCAAAGTGCGCAAGCTAAAGCATTATGGCTTATTGAAGTCACGGCCAATACTATTGAAGTTCGCTCTACCAGTAACCTAAAACCTTTACCGAACAAAGATTATGAGTTGTGGATGGTGGCGAAAGGTGTTGAAAACCCCATCTCATTGGGCTTGTTACCTAAATCGGGTAAGCTGAGTTTAGCTAAAAATAGTCAGTTTGATGATGTCGATATTGTTGCTTTGGCGGTCAGTTTAGAGCCTTTAAACGGTTCACCGAATGGCATGCCTACTGAAGTGTTGTATACCGCAGAGCTGGCAATTTTATAATCCATTGATGGATCTGTGAATACGGTATAACAATGATGTGTAAATGCTTATTCACGCAACAATAAGCTGAAGCATAAATCGAGACGGCCAAAGGAGATATCCTTGGCCGTTTTTTTATGGGGAAAGATTTTATTATCGCGAAATTATCACTAAATTATCACTCTAGCAGGAATTGATCATGACGAACCGTGACGGGGTGAATGTACTCAGGTTTACTGAGTATCAAGCTGCAGTATTGATGCAAAATCGATAAGGTTTCAGATGATTATCAACAAATATTCAAAAATCATCAAAAATAATTCAAATTAAGCACAGGTTTATAATCTTTATAATTCAGCGCCTTAGTGTTAATTTATTTTTATTTTAAAATTAATGCAACAATAATGGCTAAATTCTGCATCCAAAATGGAACCTGAGCCGTTTACTTACATGACTCTACTACACAACAAGGAAATGGTCATGAAAGTACTAAAAATATCCCTAATCGCCAGTATGGTATGCAGCACTTTGTTAGGCGCTAATGCATTTGCCTCAAGTCATCGAGAAGCACCGAATATCACGCGTTTTCCGACATTAGATTCTACCGATTTTTATGCATTTAACAGTTATGAAGCAGGACGTGAAGACTACGTCACTCTTATCGCTAACTATATTCCATTGCAAGACGCCTACGGCGGACCTAACTATTATGCGATGGATCCTGCTGCGGTATACAGCATTCATATCGATAACGACGGCGATGCAGTAGAAGATTTAACCTTTCAATTTAACTTTACCAATGAGCTTGCCAATAATAATCAAGGTATTGCGTTAACGGTTGGTCCAGCTGGAAATCAACGCAGTGTGTCAGTCCCACTTAAAAATATTGGTGGCATTACAGCAGCAGATCAAAGTGCGGCAAACTTTAGCGAGTCGTATCAGTTAACACTTGTTAAAGGACCACAAAATAGCGGTAGTGCAACAGTGTTGAGCAATACTGCTGGCGGGATGTTCCATAAACCTCTGGATTATATTGGTAATAAAAGTTTCGGTGATAGCAGCGCTTATGCAAGCTATGCTGGACAATTTATTTACGAATTTAACCTCGACGGTTGTGCCAGCCCTGGTAAGGTGTTTGTCGGTCAACGTAAAGACCCTTTCGTGGTTAACTTAGGCAAAACTTTTGACTTAGTTAACTATGTACCAGTGGAAGGTGATAGTGCTCCGGGTGCTGGTGATCAAGGCGGTTTTCCAGGTGGTATTACCCAATCAGCCGATAATGATGACTTAATGGATAAAAATGTTACAGCCATTTCAATTGAAGTGCCAAAGACATGTTTAACCACTCAAGGTAACGGCACTATCGGTGCATGGACTACCGCCAGTTTACCGCAAGCGCGTATTTTAAATCCAAATGCAAAAGTAGGCAAAACTGAAGTTAACGGTGGGGCATTAACTCAAGTCTCTCGTCTAGGTAATCCGCTGGTGAACGAGTTAGTGATTGGCCTAAAAGACAAAGACACCTTTTCGACTTCACAGCCTAAAGATGATACTCAGTTTGCTGATTATGTCACCCACCCAAGCTTACCAGAATTGCTCAATATTTTGTTTAAAGACGCAGTTAATCAAACTTTAGGCACAAATATTGAGACATTAGCACCAACCAATTTCCCTCGTAATGATCTCGTTACTGCATTTCTAACAGGCTTTGCCGGTGTTAACCAACTTGAAACGGTGACGCCATCAGAAATGTTGCGTCTTAATACCGGTATTCCAGCAAAACCTCGCGATATGCAGTCCGCTTTTGGTGTTGCAGGCGATGATTTAGCTGGTTTCCCTAATGGTCGTCGTCCTGGTGATGATGTCGTTGATATTGCCCTGCGCGTGGTCATGGGACGTTTATGTTACCCGATCCCAGTTAATGGAACAGATACTGATTTAGGCCTTTGTACTAGTGATGATGCCAGTGTTGGTACTGTGCCATTTACAGATGGCGCACCGGTTGATGCGACTATGATGATGGATCACTTCCCCTATTTAGCGACGCCACTTTCTGGCTCAAAATAAGGAACATAAGATGAATACTTCTATTCAATATGCTACTCGCCAGCTTATTAACGCTATGGCTAAGCCAGTGGTATTAGTCAGTGTGATCAGCGCAGGATTATTAGCTGGGTGTAACTCAGATGATGATCCGATGGCAATGGTTAAAAACAGTGCGCCTATGGTAAGTGGTTTGATGCTGTCTACTGTGACTGAAACTGCGGTAACCGATCAAGTAGCTGCCACCGACAAGGACGGCGATACCCTGACGTTTACACTAGTGAATGAGCCCACGCTGGGATCTCTGAGCTTAATGGCAAATGGTGAGTTTACCTATACACCGGCAAATGAAGTCACTGGCATGGACAGTTTTACCTTGGCTGTGAGCGATGGCGTAAATGATCCTGTTACTGCGCTGGTAAGCATTACTATTGATGCTGAGCAAGTGATGTTTTCAAGCTTAAGTCGTCAGGCATTTTCACAACCAAGCCAAGCAGCACCTTTGCGTGTTAATGGCCGTGTGGTTGACAACGATGTATCAACGACTGATTTTTACGATGACTTATTACTCGACTAAGAGTGCGTTTGCTATTAGCTCAGGTAACAATATAAATAGGACAATATACCCTGCTATTGCAGCGATTAATCATCTTATTAACAGGGGGTTAGTGGTGCATTACAGGGTATAAATGACCAAGGATGGCATTTTGGAGGCGTTATGCAAGTGACAACAGGGCGGTTAACACAAATGATAAAGTACCGGCACTCTATGGTTAATATGAGCATGTTTGTCAGCCTATGCTTATTGTTAATCGGTAATAGCCTTGCGGCGCCCTATACACCTAAGGATAACAACGAAGTTGTTGCAACTTGGAAGGTGTTTAATGATACCGATCAACAGATGAGTTTAGATGACATCAGTGATTTTATTGAACAAGGACAATATCCTGGTGAGGCGGATTACCGTTATGGCCGCGCAAAAGCTTGGTTACAAACCAAGATGGCTAATGCCAGTCCCAATGCGCAAACCTATTACTTATATGCTCGGGTATTACAACATCAGCATCAATTCGATCGGGCATTAAAAGCGTTAGATCGCGCTATTGAATTAAAGCCAACAGCGGTTAACAGTTGGTTATTAAAAGCCAATATTCATCTGGTACAGGGGGATATTGTTGCAGCAAGACAAGCGTGTTTAACGTTAATCGGTAAAGCCGATATTTTATTGATTTCTACCTGTGCTCTAGAGGTCGCTAGCCAAAATGGCAAACTGGCCGAAAGCTATCAAGAATTGGCTCGTTTGTATCGCTTGTATCAGCCGGCGAATGAACCAGAAAAAACTTGGCTTGTACAAATTCTTGCAGATATGGCATTAAAGCAAGATTTAGCAGAAGCAGCATTAGGCTATTTAGATCAGGCGAACATGGATAATGCGCCAGTCAGTTTATTAGCCTTATGGTCAGATGTGCAGATGTCACTTAATCAGCATCAAGTCGTGTACGACAAACTGTCTAACGTCATTGATCAACATCCTGTGCAGGATGATGCATTACTGTTGCGCCTTGCCATAGCGGAAAAATACCTTGGCAATACTGTAAAATGGCAATGGGCTTTTGCCCAACGCGTGACACTGCGCGAGCAAAGACATGATAGCTTGCATGCATCCGATTTAGCACAATATTACTTAAAGGTTGATGTACAGCCCAAAAAAGCACTTTACTGGGCTAAAATAAACTGGCAGGTAGCACGTCAAACTAATGACAGAATGCTATTAGAGCAAGCTAAGGCATTGTTCAGTCAGGCTAAAAATGATAAAAAGTCAGTACAAGCTAGTGGCAATCTTACTGTCGATAATTTAGCAGGCTAAGGATAAATCAGTGAAAGCATTAACAGGATTTTTTTCGATGATAAAAGGCGGTTTATTATTGCTACTGTTGCTGTTCAGTCATGTCAGTTTTGGCCATCAAATGAGCACCAGTTATTTGGCTGTTAACTTGGATAAGCAAGGGCAAGTTGACGGGACTTGGCAAGTGCGCCTTTTCGATATCAACCAAATCGTTTCTATTGATGACAATCAAGATGGCCAACTTACTTGGGCAGAGTTACAAGCTCATCAAGTGGCGGTGATGGATTATTTACGCGCATCATTAATGATCAGTAGGCAACAAGATTGTCCGCTCAGTTTCAATCCAATCCAGCAAATTGATCAGCATTTTAGTGAAGGGTATTTGGTTAGTTCATTTAACGCTGCCTGCGATAGCTCTGGTCCGTTATCGATAAATTATAATGCTTTTTTTAATATCGACTCCGATCATAAAGCTATCACGACAATTATCACGTCCGATCATCAATATGCTCGTGTGATCAGCAATGATAACCGCATAATATTGATTAACTTAGGTGAAAGTCAGGTCAGTGACACATTTACTGAATATGTGTATCAAGGGATTATTCATATTTGGAAGGGCACTGACCATGTTCTATTTCTGCTGGCGTTATTATTAACCTGCGTATTAGTGCGTGAGCAGAGAAAATGGAATCCGATAGACAATCCTAAGCAAATATTTAAAGACACAGCATGGATTATTACCGCGTTTACACTTGCGCATTCTGTGACATTAACGGCCACAGCATTAGGGATACTCAATTTTAGTAGCCATTGGGTTGAGCTGGGTATTGCATTATCGGTATTGTTTGCCGCATTAAATAATGTTTGGCCGATTGTGTTGCGATTAGGCTGGATTACCTTTGCATTTGGCTTATTGCACGGTATGGGGTTCGCGGGAGTATTAGCTGAACTTGGACTGCCAGAAAATCAAAAACTATTAGCGATTTTAGCTTTTAATGTCGGCGTTGAAATTGGCCAACTGGCGATTCTAGCTCTAGTGCTGCCGTTATTAATCTTTTTACGCCACACAAACTGGTATCGAAACTGGGGCATGCAGCTTGGATCTATCGCGATTGGCTTGATGGCGATTCAGTGGTCGGTAGAGCGTTTCTAATATTGATTTAATAAACAAGTCGCCAGCGCTTATCTGTGGCGACTTGTTATTAAGATTACACTCTCGGCAATGGATTAAGCTGCGTGGCGTTAGCGCTTACTGGTATTGGTTATACAGAAATGCGCCAACATGACTGTCTGGTCACTAGCCTTTAGCCGACATACTTAAGCAGCAGTGTTAACCCTGTAGCATTGGACTAAGCCCAATGTCTTTCAGCCATATCTCTCAGTACTATCCCTTAGCAACAATAGGCACACTCTATGGCCATCTTTTCATCGGCACAAGCTGATAACCAATACTGATGGTTCATATTGATTGGTGATAACGTTACCCGTTAAAACACCTCTAGGTTATTGCCCGTCTCAATTGCCGTTTAATGGCACAATATTATAACAATGGTCGCATAAAACCAGTTTGTCACTGGTTTTGCTAATTTGTCGCAAACATAAGTAAAACTTTTTTACGGGTTAATTCGTATGATGGTTCGGTTTGCTGCTGTATCTGTGTATTGATAGCAACGCTGAGTGCGTAATCTCAATAATATAGTGTGTTTGAACGAGTTTTTTGTCCGAAACACCAGCTAAGCCTAGATATTGCCCGCTTTCTTCCATAGAATGGCAAGTTAACTTTTTTATCAGCAGCCAGTGTTTATTTTGCTGCGGTTTTATTAGGTATATTGATGTCGGCGAAACTGTTTAATCTTCCCATTAAGCTTTCATTAGAGATGATTGCGAAACTGTTTTCGGCCACGCAAATTCAAAAAGCGCAAAACTATTTGATCCAAGGCCGGGTACTCGAAGTTACTGCCAGCAGTAACAACCATGATATTGAGGCCTATGTAGAGGGATCTGCTGCCGAGCCTTATCGTCAAGAAATCACCCTAGTCAACGTTAATCACAAAATTGTGATGCGATCTCATTGCACTTGTCCGGTCAGAACCAATTGTAAACACGTTGCTGCAGCTATGCTGGCACTGGTGGATAAGAAGCCGGTTGAAGAACAGCGCATTCATCAATGGTTACGCCAACTTGATGAACAAAAAACGGTAGCAGAATTTGAAGATGAAGAGGAAGAAAAAGACCGCATTATCTATGTGTTATCTAATGATCCTCACGGCATTTTTGTCGAATTCAAACGCAGTAAATTAAATAAAAAAGATCAATATAATAAAGGCAGTAAGCTGGCATTAGCCGATATTCGTTATAGTATGCCTTGGTGGATAGATCCTGAAGATAAACAAATTATTAGCTTGCTATTATCATCTAACAATCAAGGCTCAAAAATTTATATCGATGGCGAAATTTCATTTTTAGCCCTGACAAAAATGCTTGCCGCCGAAGTGTGTTTTTGGGAAGAAAATCGCACTCCATTGACCTGGGCCAAAGCCATTACCCCAGAGTTTATCTGGTGTGAGATAGATAAAAAACATACTCAAATGCAAATGCGCATGCCTGGGCTTGAAAATTGGGAGTTTATTGCCACCGAGCCCCCTTTGTATGTGGAACTAGACTATTTGCGTTTAGGCCGAATAGACACAGATTTACCCGTGAAAAAACTCAGTTTGTTACAGCATATGCCGCCGGTGCCATTGGCTCAAGTTGATGCGATTAGCCATAAAATGCTGCAACATTTTTCACCTAAAACCGTGCCTGTTCCAAGCGAGATTGATTTTTGCGAGATAACCGCGGAACTGGTTACGCGTTTAACCTTTACGCGTGAGTTTTTCAGCAGCAGTCAGATCATGCAACCGGTTATTCGAGTCGATCATTGTTATGGTGAAATTACTTTTAATGCTTCGACTAAGCCAGAACGGATTAGCCTAGTTAAAAAGGATCAGGTGCAATATCAAGTGCATCGACAGGTAGATCATGAATTAGCCGCGCTGCAATCATTAACCGATATTGGCTTAGTGACGCTTGAGCCCGATCCTGTGCTAGTCAGTTCACATAAGCCCTATTATGTCAGTGTCGGTTTATTACCTGAGTCTATTTTTGAATGGTCTGAGTTGACCAGTGATGGTCTTGATGCGTTAAGTGCATTGGGCATGGACATTCACTTTGATGATGATTTTGACTTACAAATTACTGATGCACAACTTGATGTCGACTTGGTTGACGATGATGAGTCGGGTTGGTTTTCGTTATCACTCAGTGCCGACATTGATGGGCAGAGTGTACCGTTATTGGCTTTAGTGGCTCGTTGGTTACAACAAAATGGTGAACCAGCAGATGACGATGAATTGCTGTTACCTGGCCCTAATGGCGGCTTTATTAAAATTAAAGCCAAAACCATTAAGCCACTGATCAGCATCATCCAAGAATTATTTAACCGCCATTCTGGTGATGTAATTGCAATACCTCGTAACCGTGCACATATTTTAAATGATTTGTCTGCTAGCGATGTGCGTTTGCTTAATGGCGAGCGAGTGCGCAACTTAGCCACGAAACTGGCTGAGTTTAAAGGGGTTGTTCCGGTTGAATTACCCAATGGTTTACATGCGACATTACGTGATTACCAAAAACAGGGTTTTGATTGGTTGTGTTTCCTCAAGGAATATCAACTGGGCGGCATTTTAGCCGATGACATGGGCCTTGGTAAAACAGTTCAAGCTTTGGCATTTCTACTCAAAGCTAAACAAGAAGCGACTGAACATCGCACCAGTTTAATTGTCTGCCCGACCAGTTTAGTTGGTAACTGGTTAAAAGAAGCCAACAAGTTTGCACCATCGCTCAATGTAGTGGTGATCCACGGTAATAAACGCCAACCATTATTAGACCAAATTAACCAGTTTGATGTGGTCGTGACCACTTATCCTTTAATGTTGCGTGATGAAGCTATTTACTGTGAATATGTGTTTGAACACATTATTTTGGATGAAGCACAACAGATTAAAAATGCCCAAGCCAAAGTCACTCAAGTCATTAAAACCCTCAAAGGTAAGTTCCGCTTGTGCTTATCAGGTACGCCACTTGAAAATCATTTAGGCGAATTAAAATCGTTGATGGATTTTTGCTTACCGGGTCTATTAGGTCAGCATACTTACTTTAATAAACAGTTTCGTGGTCCGATTGAAAAGCAGGCTGATGTCGAAAAATCCTTGTTACTGAGCCAGCGTATTGCGCCCTTTATGCTGCGACGCACTAAACAGGAAGTGGTATCAGAGTTACCTGAAAAAACGGTAATTATCCAAACCTTGGAGCTTGAAAAAGACCAACGTAATTTATATGAATCTATCCGCTTAGTGATGGAGAAAAAATTGCGTGAGTTGTTTGCTAAAAAAGGCGTATCGAGCAGCCATATTGAGTTTTTAGATGCGTTACTCAAGCTTCGCCAAGCCTGTTGCGACCCTCGTTTAGTTAAGCTTGAACAAGCTCAGCAAGTAAAAGATAACGCTAAAATGACTTGGCTTATCCAAAACCTGCCTGACATGATTGAAGATGGCCGTAAAATTCTTATCTTTAGCCAATTTACTGGCATGTTAGCGCTGATTGAAGATGAGTTAAAACGCTTGGCGATTACTTACAGTAAGCTGACAGGGCAAACACGCGACCGTCAAACCCAGATTGATGCGTTTCAAGAAGGCGGCAACTCAGTGTTTTTGATCAGTTTAAAAGCTGGTGGCACCGGGCTTAATTTAACCACTGCGGATACCGTTATTCACTTTGATCCTTGGTGGAACCCAGCCGCAGAAAGGCAAGCAACTGATCGTGCCCATCGTATTGGTCAGTTAAATCCGGTCTTTGTGTATAAGCTGATTGCCCAAGGGACTGTTGAAGAGAAAATTCAAGAAATGCAGCAGCATAAGCAAGGTTTAGCGGACAGTATTTTATCGGATGGCACTCAAGGTCCATGGCAGGGCAGTGCCAATGATTTATTGGCTCTATTGAGTTAACTCACGGTGAAGTTAATTGAATAACATATGGTTAATGAGGTAACGTGATTGCCAGCAGTGTACTTTAAACGAGGTTCGTCGCAGCCAAGACAACGGCGCTCAAATCGGGCGACACCTGTTCAACATATGGCGTATTTTGAGCAAGTGTTTGCCGAGCTTCGGCTTCATCCTGAAAAAATAGCGATTGTGAGACACAATATTGCTGAGTTTCAGGCTCAGCCATACTTGAAGAAAGGTCTGCATACGGCAATCGACAGATTGTTGTTAGTGTTTGAAGATGATGACGACATTGAACGTTTGTATCGACAAGTGATGAGTGATGATATTGGTCAGAGGGTAAGGCGTTATCCGCTTATTTTTAAAGGTATTATCTCAATATCGTCAGACCTGATTTAAGTGCATTTTGCCTATGTCCATATCATGTTTGCTCTAATCGATATGGGCGTTAACTCATGCTTAAAAGTAGCCTTAGATTAACGCCCTGATCAGCACGCTGTGTTCCAATGACCGCTTATTTTATTACTCCTTTTAGCTTCATTGAGCCATGATCCCAAAACCATCACTTCAACTCTGTTCCTCTCAGCTTACTCATTTTATTAGATCAATTTATTTACTTAGAACACTTGCAGCATAGTCGATTGCATTTACCTGATGGCATATTACAGATAATCGCGATTGCTGGTGGAAAGACGGGCTTTATCGTTAAGCCAAATACCGTTGGAGTATTAAAGATGATTCATATTGTAGGGGAAATACATAAAACGATTAAGTTTTTCTGCTATTAATAACTAGAAGCTCTACTATTAATAAATAGAAGTTTATGTTCAAACGACTTGGTTTCACTCTCTTGCAAAGCTGAGCCCATGTTGTCGTGATAAACCCAGTACAAACAAGGAACCTTAAATCGGGATAATATCGGATATCAAGCCGTCCTATGTCCTGACATTGTGATGAGTAAAACCCATATTCAAATTTGGCTCGTTTATCCCATTGCTTAACCCAATCTGAGGTTAAGCCGATATCAATGATCTTCGATTAACGCCTACCTCGATCAACATTATTTCCGATTAATAGCAGAGGGTCAGTTCAGTTACTAGTGCGATATTGTGATGTTATTTTGTGAATGCTCAATTAAGGAGTTTTATATGTTAAGGACTTTGAATCTGTTTTGCGATTCACCGGTTAAACAAAGGATTTATGACCAATTGTCTGTCAAAGGTTTTCTTAACCTTGTCGTATTTGTGTTACTCGTCTCATGGACAAACCTTGTTAACGCTCAGACAACAATACCCAAAACGGATGGTAAGGCCTTCTCCCATGACACAGTCGTCGAGATTGCACGTAAATTGTCGCAGAAACCTTTTATTGAACCTAAACAAGCCCCTGAAGCGCTGACTAAAATAGATTATTCCACCTATCGCCAAATTAATTTCCAGCAAGATGCCGCTATTTGGGGCAATGCACCCACACCTTTTTCTATACAACTATTTGCGCCTGGCTATATCTATAAACAGTTAGTCGACATTGATGTGGTCGAAAACGGTAAATCATTTCCGGTTGCCGTGTCTGAATCATCATTTAGAGTGCCAGATGAGTCAATTGGTCAGTTACTGCAACAAGTCGGCAAATATGCCGGCTTTCGTCTGCATTACCCCATTAATCGCGATGATTATAAAGATGAGTTCTTAGTGTTTCAGGGGGCCAGTTATTTTCGGGGAGTATCTAAAGGGCAAGCTTATGGTTTGTCGACCCGTGGACTAGCCATTAATGTTGCCGATCCTAAAGGCGAAGAATATCCGCTGTTTAAAAAATTCTGGATCGAACGTCCATCAAGCCACCAAAAGGCGATAGTGGTTCATGCGTTGCTAGACAGTGTTAGTGTAACCGGCGCCTATCGTTTTGCGATTTACCCTGGCGATCCAACTCGAATGGGGGTCGATGTAATGCTTTTCCCAAGGCGAGATGTGCAAAATGTGGGTCTGGCGCCGTTAACATCAATGTTTATGCATGGCGGTATAGACCGTGCTGACACAGCAGATTACCGTCCAGCGGTGCATGACTCTGAAGGCTTGCTGATGGAGAAAGGTAATCGTGAGAAAATTTGGCGACCACTGAATAATCCACGGGGATTGCAGGTGAGTTCTTTCATGGACGAAAATCCTAAGGGCTTTGGTCTGATGCAGCCACATCGACAAGTTGATTACTATCAAGATCTTGAAGCCAAATATCATCAACGTCCATCTGCCTGGGTTGAACCAACAGGTGATTGGGGTAAAGGCAGAGTAGAACTGGTTGAGATCCCATCGGATTCGGAGGCCAATGACAATATTGTTGCTTATTGGAAACCAGAAAATGGATTGAAAAAAGATCAGCCATTTGCATATTCATACCAACTCACTTGGGTAGATAATATTCCCAAAACTGAGGGCAAAGTTAAAGTCGTTCGAACGGCTGGTGGTCGTAAGTTATTTACCGATAAAAACGAGATCGTTATCGATTATAGCCATCTTAGTGCAAATGATGTTAGCAACATTAGCGTTGATGCGAGTATCAGTAGTGGCGCGATTTTAGAGGCCCGTATTGAGCCCAATCCTAATGTTGATGGTGCAAGAGTGTTTGTTACTTTTGATCCAGAAGATGCCGATGTAGCTGAATTGCGTGTACAGCTGAGGAATAACGATAAACCGCTTGGCATGACGTGGTTGTATCGATTTACGTCGGAGGACTGGCCATTATGATACAACAAGATAATGCTTTGTCGGCGGCAATGACCGAAAAAAATCATCGTAAACGAGCCTTGCCTGACGAATCGCCATTGGTTATGAATCGTCATGAAGTTTCTGAGGCTGGTCATCGATTGAATTCCAGTCAACAGACTATGTTGTTTAGACTTCGCACGTTTGTTGCCCAATTATTTGTGTTTATGGTCACTGCGGGCTTATCTACTTACGGTATAAGGGAAATGTATTTGGTGCTAAACACCAATAACATTACCAATTTACAGATAGTCTTTTTAGTGTTGTTTAGTATTAACTTTCTTTGGGTTGCTTTTGCTTTCTCGCAGGCCTTATTGGGTTTTCTATTGCATCTCAAGCCGCGGTTAGTAAAAGAGAGCGAAATAGACCCCAGCTTTAAAACGGCTATTTTACTGCCGATTTATAATGAAGATCCGCTGCGCATTAGGGCTACAATTGAAGCCATGAGTGCAGATCTCATTGCCACTGCGCCAGGCAAGTATGCTTTCTTCATTCTCAGTGATACTAATCGAGCTAATGCTTGGATTGCTGAAGAGGCTACCTTTTTAGCACTTATCAATAAATATCAACCAGAGTGTCCAGTGTATTATCGTCGTCGTCACCAAAACAGTGAACGTAAAGCCGGTAACATCGGTGACTGGGTGCAACGTTGGGGCGGTGATTATGAAGCCATGATAGTGCTTGATGCTGACAGCATCATGAGCGCAAAGTCGATGGTGACACTGTCACGTCGTTTGGCCGCTGCGCCTGGTGTCGGCCTTATTCAAACCTTGCCGACACTTGTTTTCGCCAATACCCTATACAGCAGGCTACAACAGTTTGCTAATCAATGTTTTGGTCCCATCTATGCTGCGGGCTTGTCAGCCTGGCATGGTTTGTCTTCAAATTTTTGGGGACACAATGCCATCATTCGCACTAGAGCCTTTGCTGAAGCCTGTCATTTGCCTATTCTGCCCGGTAAAGCACCTTTTGGCGGCCATGTATTAAGTCATGATTTTATTGAAGCGGCGCTGCTGCGCCGTGCGGGGTGGGGGGTACGTTTTGATACCGATATTGAGGCTTCATTTGAAGAAGCCCCTCCTTCGTTACTTGATGTGATGATCCGCGATCGACGCTGGTGTCAGGGCAACTTACAGCATTCGGCATTTATGTTCGCCCGAGGGTTTTCCTTGCCAACCCGGTTGCATCTTTTGTCTGGGGTCATGTCTTACCTAAGTGCCATTTTTTGGTTAGCGTTAATTATGGTGGGGCTGGCGATTGCCGTTCAGGCGGCTTTTATTCGCCCTGAGTATTTTGCTAATCCATCGCTGTTTCCAACCTGGCCAGTGTTTGACTCTGAGCGCGCGTTAAGTCTGTTTGTGGTTTCAATGGCAATTGTATTGGCCCCCAAAGCCTTTGGCTGGTTTGCTGCGATGATTAATATTCCTCGGTGCTTAAGATTTGGTGGCCCAATCTTGTTAACCTTGAGTACCTTATTCGAAATGGTAATGTCTGCTCTGTATGCGCCAATTCTGATGGTGTCGCAGTTTGGCGTGGTGTTATCTATATTTCGAGGTAAAGACAGCGGCTGGATGCCCCAATCAAGAGATGACGGCGCATTGAGCTGGATACCAGTGATGCGTGCACATCTTGGCCATACTGTGTTTGGTGTTGTACTTGCTTTGACTGCAATGTTGCTAAGTAAGGAATTGTTTTACTGGTTATTACCGATCACCATAGGGTTAATGTTATCTATCCCACTTTCATGGTTAAGCGGCGGCGCGCGGCGCACGAAATGGATTAAAACCATTGGGTTACTGCGAGCGCCAGAAGAAAAGAAGCCAGTTCACATTCTGGTTGAATTGAAAGCCAACCTGGCTAAAATACCACATCTACAACACATGCATCCGTTCAGTCGACTGGTGAATAATCCACAGTTATTTACATGGCACCTTGCTCAGTTACCTGACTTAGATGAGCAAAAACCGTTGTTTTATGCTCCGAGGATCATTGCCGAGTGGAAATTGGAGCATGCTGAAAGCTTATCGCAACTGGAATCATGGTTAGAACCGGCAGAAGTCATAGCCTTACTCAGCAAAGCGGATTATCTACAAAAGCTGCAAACAATCGGCAAGTAATGTCTGTCATAGAATTAAAAAGGCCCGAATAACGCGTTATTCGGGCCTTTTTTACTACTCAAGCTTAGACTCTAGATGATGATTTCATATCGGCTACTATGATTTTGAGCCATGATGGACTTTACATCATGATTAATTGTTAACCATCACACGTGTTGCAAAATCAGTTGGCCCTGCCAAAATGGCGCGGCCAACTGCCACCAGATCTACTTGCTTGTTCGTTAAAATGGTCTCAATGTAATCAAGGGTTTCAATGCCGCCAACACCAATAACCGCAGCAGCAGTTTTACCTGTTAATGGCGCAGCATCGGCAACTAAAAAGCCTTCGCCGCGGATATCTTTAGGTCTGTTCCAACCGCCAATGCCTGACGACACATTGAGTATTTCCACGCCCGCATCAACTAACCACTGGCTAACTTGGCCCATATCACTGTGGGATAGGCCTCCTGGGTAACCATCTTGACCGGGAATACGGGTCATTATGGCTAATCTTGGCGCGGCTTGTTTTATCTGACTGACCATTTCTAGCAAGATTCTGGCGCGATTTTTAACACTGCCACCGTATTGGTCTGTACGTTGATTGGTTAGCGGCGATAACCACTGATTGATACCATAACCATGTGCACAATGGATTTCGACTAAATCAAATCCAGCTTTGTCGGCACGAATAGCGCTATTGACGAAGTCTTGCTGCCATCTTGCTATATCATCCTGTGTCATGGCGCGCGGTGTGGGTAATACGCGATCGTATGCTGGCACTACAATGCCAGAAGGACCCATAATATCGGTGCTAATAGCAGCACTGTCTTTGCCGCCGCAATGGGTAATCTGTAAGCCTGTTTTAACATCCATTTGGTGTAATAGCTTGGCAATTTGACTCAGTCCAGGTAAACAGGCGTCATCATGGGCGCCAAGCTGATTTGCTTCGCTGCGACCAGCTAGATTGACATGGCTATACTCTACCATCACTAAGCCCGCACCAGACTGGGCTAAGCCTTGATAATGGCTAAAGGTTTTCTCGGTGGCTAAACCATTATTGTCTGCCGTTTGGGATGCCATAGGCGGCACCACAACACGGTTTTTTAAGGTTAATCCATTGACTAATGTAAGGGGAGTAAAGCGTACTGCGCTCATTGCAACATCCTAAATATTTAACACAATCAATATGCCTGCAATCAACATAATACTGCCTGCGGTTCGATTGATTATGGTGACCGCATTGGGTGAGGTAAATACATGCTTTGCACTAGAGGCTAAATAAGCATAAGTCAGATTAACAGAACCAAAAGCCAGGGTTGCAGTAGCCAGTATGATAATAACATCGGTCACATCTACTTGGTTCATCGGCACAAAGGCAGGGAAGAAACTGACGTAAAATATTAAGGCTTTAGGATTGCCTAGCGCAATTGCTGTGCCGGTGATGATATTCTTAAGCTGACTGACCTTGGGCGTGGTGGCTAACTGAACGCCCTTTGCTGTGTTTCGCAGCATACTGACGCCAAGCCAGCATAAATACAGCGCACTAGCGTATTTTATTAGCTCAAATGTTGGCCCCATGGCGTTAGCTATTGCCGATAACCCAAACAGTGCTAATAGGATATAAATAAAATCCCCCAGCAATACACCAAAGGTAATGGCAGTACCATGATTAAATCCATTCGAAAATGATCGCGATACCACCGCAAATACAGCCGGACCTGGCACTATGGCTAAAATGAGCATAGTGAAAAACAGCGCGATAACTTGTTGTAATAGCATTATCTCAGTTCAACTCATATTAAGGGATAGGATAACTTAGCAAAATATTTTTGCGATTATAGCGTAAAGTGATGCAGGTAATGAACAGGTTAACGCTAAAGTATCCATCTAATTTTTATTGATTTTTTTATCTCACTTAGGTTTATTCTATCGTTTTTGCATCTGTGTTACATTGCGAAATTAAATTAATCATTTGTTCAGTTGAGTATTGTTGTGAATATTATTTTGTTAACTCATCCTCGCGAAATGTTACGAGCCAATAATACGGGCAAATTAGTGTCTCAGGTGTTAGGCGAGCGCGCTCGTGTGGTTGAGTGGCACCGTAAACAGCCTGATGCTGAATTATTACGTTTGATTGCAGCTGGTAAGGTGGGGTTGGTTTTCCCCAGTGATGATAAAAATATTTCACAAAAAGTATGCGAGATATCTCAAAGACTATTATATTTAGTGCTTATTGATGCAACTTGGCAAGAAGCTCGCAAGATGTTTAATCAAAGTCCATATCTCAAAGCACTACCTAAAGTGTTATTAATTAATTCGCCCAAGTCGATATACCCACTGAGGCGAAACCAAATAGAAGGAGGATTATGTACGGCAGAATGTGTTATACATTTATTGACCGAGTCAGAAAACATAATCGAAGCACAGCAGTTAAGTGAGTTATTGATGACATTTATTGACACTAAGGCCGGTGTTTGAATGGGGAATAAGCGTTAGCCATTATAGATTGATAAATTTGTTGTTTAATCACAAATAATAAAAATACCTAAATTACAACATTCATCGGAGGTTGCTATGTTTAGCACTATTCGCGCTAAATTCTCATTGATATTCATTATATTTGCAGTAGCTTTAGCCATTATGGCCATTACTAATGCCACTCAGAGTCAAAATCAACTAGAGCAGATCCATGAGCTCAGTCGTCAATTTAATCCTGCTATTTCAAGCATTATCAATGGTGATCGCGATTTATATCAAGCTCATTTAAGTGAAGTTCTTTTGCTTAGTAGTGAACTAAGTGCGCAGCAAAGAGATGATCAAATCAGTAATTGGCAAGAGAATGCCGATCAAGCTAAGCAGCGAGTTGCCGAATTTAGCCGTCTGTTAACACTTTACCCAGATGTGGTCAGTGGGCTAAACGGCTTTGATACTCAATATGACAAATGGTTTACGGCCTCGTCGTCGGTAATCAGTGCAGTTAAAGCGGGAGACTATTCCACTGCAAAACAACGTTATAAGGACGTGTCTTTATCTGAGTTTTCAAGATTGCGTGATATTTATAATACGGCCGGCGAGCGTGCCGATGAGCAAGTTAAATTAATCGACCAAAATAATACTCAAACAGCAAAAAATCAGCTAACAATATTATTTACAGTGTCTGGCATTCTGATTATTTTGACCATCTTCTTGGCTTATTACGGCCCTAAAGTGGTGGTGGATAGAATTAATGATGTGAACGATCGTATCACTGATATTAGTCGAGGTGATGGTGATTTAACCCGTCGATTAATCATTAGGCAACATGATGAAATTGGCGAGCTGGCTACAACATTTAATCATTTCATTGATCATTTACAGCAAATGATTATTGCTATCGATAAACAGTCTAATGAGGTTAATACCAGTATTGGACAGCTAGCGGGCAATGCTGCAACTGCCAGCCAAATTAGCCAAGAACAGCATTATTCAGTGGATAGTATTGTCACCGCCGTCAATCAAATGAGCTCAGCGGTTCGTGAAGTGGCTAAAAATGCATTGGATACCGCATCTGAAATTAATAATGTGAATGATCAGACGGTTGAAGGTAAACGCATTCTGTCGTTGTCTATCGATAATATTCAACAACTGTCGACGTCTGTTCAAAATGCTGTGGTGGTTATTCAAGCCTTGTCGACTAATTCGTCACAAATTGCGTCGGTTCTTGATGTGATCCGCGGTATTGCAGAGCAAACCAACTTGCTGGCGTTAAATGCGGCAATTGAAGCGGCTCGCGCTGGTGAGCAAGGTCGTGGATTTGCGGTGGTTGCTGATGAGGTACGAACCTTGGCCAGCCGAACAGAACGATCAATTCAAGATATTCAGAATATGATTGAGCAGCTGCAACGTGGTGTTAACGATGCCGTTCATACCATTGAAGCGGGTGCGAGTTTAACCGCGACTACGGTCGAGTTATCTTCACAAACACGAATTTCCCTTGATTTAATTTTGCAAGCCACAGCCAAAGTGACCGATATGTCGACTCATACCGCTGCGGCAACTGAACAACAAACCCATGTAACCGAGGAGATTAATCGTAATCTAACTGAGTTATCTGATAAAACCCGTCATTGCAATGATGTGATTGCTGAAAACCAACAAATTGCGCTAAAAACAGCTTCAGTGTGTCAATCATTACGCTCAGAAGTGGCTCGCTTTAAGGTTGTTTAACACGAGATTGAATTGAGAGTGTAACGTTATAAAAATGGCTTAATGTTGATTACATTAAGCCATTTTTCGTTAGATCTTTTGAATATAATGATTTATTTTACTTGTTGATACTCAAAGGTTTTACGTAAGCGTATGTCTGCAACCGATGCGCCAATCATCACTTCAAATGTGCCAGATTCTGCTAGCCAATCATTGGTGTTAACGTCCCAAAATGATAAATCACGTTGAGTTAAGGTAAAGCTAGCTGTTTTAGTTTCGCCGGCTTTTAACCACAGTTTATCAAAACCTTTTAGCTCTTTAATGGGGCGTGGGACGCTGGCTTTGACATCGTGTAAATACAGTTGAGCCACTTCTGCACCATCGACTTTACTGGTGTTAGTAATATCGACTTTGACTGTGATGGTGTCGTCGCCTGCAATACTCGCACTTGATAGGCTAATGTTTTGGTAACTAAATTTGCTATAAGACAAACCATGACCAAAAGCAAATAAAGGCTTAATTTTCTGTTGCTCAAACCAGCGATAACCAATAAACACACCTTCGGAATATAACGACTCAGTTGCATTGTAATCATTTAACGCAATAGGTGCGGTATCGATGAGTTTTTTAGGCAAGGTTATCGGCATTTTACCGCTAGGATTAGTATCCCCAAATAACATGTCGGCATAGGCGTTGCCTGCTTCCATACCACCATACCAGCCCCACACAAGCGTACTTGCGCTATCGGCCCATGGCATTTCAACCGCCGAACCGCCAATCATAAACACGATTGTGTTGGGATTTGCTTTCAGCAGTTTGGCAATAACCTCATCTTGCTGACCGGGTAAGATCATGTCTGGACGATCAATTGATTCTCGGTCATCGGCATGGCTTAAGCCTGCAAAATAAAATACTGCATCTGCCTTCTTCGCCGCGGCTAAATATTCTTTTTCGCTATTGTACAAGCTGTTGGGTGTTTCCCAGCCCAAGGTGGCTTGTTGGTCGCCCTGATAGCGTAAGCTAACAGCATAGGTTTCGCCTGCTGTTAACTTTATTGCTTTAGTGATGATGCTATCTGACTTAGCCATGGTTGAGGTTAATAAAGGTTTATCATTGATAAATAGAGCAATGTTTCCGTCTGCTTTGATATTAAAGCTATGGCTGCCGCTTTCGATTGGTTTAAGGTTGGCTTTTATCTCCACAAATTGACGTTGGCCTTTTGCATCAAACTGCGGATCGGCAATCCAAGATTCACTGGCAAGCTTGGTCATTGCTTTATCACTATAATAGTTAATTTGCCAAGACGGGGTGCCAGTCCAATGACGAGTAGTGAGATAGTCATTAGGAATAGGCATAAACTTGCTGCTGGCAGCTCGCATTAGGGTAATATCAACCTTGTTACCTAGTTTGGCTTTTAATCCCTCTAGCGGGCTAATTTCATATAAGGTTTTAACCTCGGATGAACCTCCACCAAAGCCATGACGCTTGTCGGCATTGGGGCCTAAGACTAATACTCGTTTAAGTTTGTTGGCGTTCAATGGCAGGATATTGCTGTCATTTTTGAGTAGCACTATGCCATTGGCTGCAATAGTGCGAGCATCATCACGATGTGCCTGAGTATTACGCTCGCCTGATAGGCGCTGCTTATCCATCATGCCGATACTGAGTTCTAATCGTAAAATACGACGAACTTTGTCATCTAACACCGCTACTGGGATTTTGCCAGCAGTAATCATTTCCAGTAATGGCTTGGCAAAAAAGTAGTCGTCAAAATCAGCGACATCGGTGCCCATCTCAATATCAAGACCGTTCATCGCAGCATCATAAGTGTTTATGTCGACATTCCAGTCAGTTAATAACACCCCTTGAAAACCCCATTCGCCTTTTAATATCGTATTAACTAAATGTGCGCTTTGGTTGGCATTCGTGCCGCGAAACTCGTTATATGAGCCCATAATAGAATGGACATTGGCTTGTTTTACTGCCGCTTCAAATGCAGGTAAATACACTTCACGAAGTGTGCGTTCATCAGGTTTGGCATTCACTCCAGTGCGGTTGAGCTCTTGAGTATTTAACGCATAATGTTTTACGGTTGCACCGACATCATTAGCTTGAATCGCAAGCACTTCAGGTACCACTAGACTGGCAACTAAAAATGGGTCTTCTCCCATGTATTCAAAGTTACGCCCATACAATGGCAATCTTGCTAGGTTAACACCAGGACCAAGAATAAGGTCTTTATTACGATGACGCGCCTCTGCACCTAAAATATTGCCGTGCAGGCTGGCCATGTTTGGGTCCCAGCTGGCGGCTACTGCGGTTAATGGTGGTAAATAAGTGGAATAATCGTTAGTCCAGCCAGCAGGTGCCCATGAATTTCGGTCAATTTCATAACGCACGCCGTGTGGGCCGTCAGACATCCACATTTCATGTATTCCTAAGCGTTCAATGGCTGGGATGTGAAACTTGCCCGCAGCATGTACTAATGACACTTTTTCAGCCAATGTCAGCTGTGGTAATAAGCGGTTAACCTCGTCTTCGACTTGGCTGATACGATCGCCAATACGCAACTTCTCGCTGTCGGATAATACTGTTAATGCATGCAGGGTTTCAGGCGTAATATTAGGGTGTTCGGCAAGCGCTGCTGGACTGATGGTGACAAAACTGCACATCAACAGGGCGCTATAAAGAGGGCTTAAGGTGGTGCTAGACGCACTGTTTTGTGGCTTATTTTTATGGCGAATAGGCATTATTATCCCAAGAGGATTAACCATAACGTGTTCCTTATGTTATTGAAAATTTATAAAAATATTAGTGGTGAGCCGACCTGAACTAGGATTTGCATCAATGTCAGTTTGTGGGTTTACTATGGTTGAATGTAATAAGTTACCGGGGTAAATCACTAAGCGATTTGGGCGATATTCAATTTGATGATACAAGCTGTAATGCTCGTCGCTGGCAACAAAGTAACTGGCTGGTGTTTGGGTTTTGCTGTCGAGAAACGGCTGCGCTTTGGTAAAATAGTCTTCGATATTTTCCGCCGTTATCCGCTCCAGATCGGTGAGGTTATGCCTAAAAAAGCCTGTGTTGCCATGTGGACCATCGTTAAGATAATGCAAAATGGCAAAGTAATGCGGGTTTGTCGCATCGAAGTGAGGCAAACATTGTAGTGGAGCCAAGGTTTCTGGCTGTTTGTCGATTAATGAATAGACATATTGTTGCGGCTTTAATCGTAATGATGCTGGAATGCGATAAACGTCGTAGATCAGTTTGTACAGCGCATTGAGAACCTCGATAACATATTGCTTGGGCAATGATGTACGACATCCTGGGTAGTATGAGCCTTTATCTTGACGGAATGTGCTGTCATTGACCGCAATAGCGATCAACTGAGCGATATCTTCAGCAAAATTATCAATCACAATCACAGGTGTTTGTTGTTGGCCAATCAATTGCACCTGCGGTGCAATATGATTGACCTTGATAATGGGCTTGGTTGTTGCTGATACAGACATCAGAATTAGCCCTGCATCGCCGTTGATTTACAATAATGCTGCACAAAATCATGGTGTACAGGCAAGGTATCAACTTTGCGTTTTACGGTGGCTTTAATGCTGTTTAAAAAGCTCTGTAATTCAGCATCGTCCATCATGTCGACAATTGGATGGTACTCTTTAGGTTGTAGACCTTGGCCCATCATAACTTGGATCCATGAGCTTTCACCAAACAGTTCACTGCCGTATTTGTAGACTTTGCCTGATTGGCTAAACATGTCGATACGATGTTGTAATGACGTTGGGATCTGCATGTTTTTGCAATAACGCCAAAAGCGGCTGTCTTCACGGTCAGTGACTTTGTAATGCAAAATAATAAAGTCGCGAATGTTGTCTAATTCAATCTTGGTTTGTTGATTAAATTCATCAATGTCGGCTTGAATTATCCCTTGAGATGGAAACAGTTGCAGTAAGCGGACAATGCTTCGTTGGATCATATGAATGCTGGTTGACTCTAACGGCTCTAAAAATCCCGCTGATAAGCCAATGGCGATACAGTTTTTATTCCAATGTTGACGACGCGTACCGGTTTTGAACTTAATGACTCTAGGCTTATTGATTGGTTGGCCTTCAATATTGTTGAGTAACAGTTCGGTGGCATCGGCATCAGAGAGGTACTTGCTGCAAAATACTAAGCCATTACCAGTACGAGTTTGCAACGGAATGCGCCATTGCCAGCCAGATTCACGGGCAATTGAACGTGTGTAAGGTATGGGGTTTTGCACTGCTTCGGTTTGTACGGCAATAGCACTGTCGCACGGTAACCAATGACTCCAGTCTTCAAAACCAGAGTTTAAGGTTTGCTCAATTAGTAAGGCTTTAAAACCAGTACAGTCGATAAATAAATCACCTTCGATGAACTCACCATTTTCAAGTTGTAATGCGCGAATATTGCCCGTGTCTTCATGTTGCAAAACATCGGCTATCTTGCCTTCAATGCGCCTCATTCCATGTTGCTCAGCAAATTTTCGCAGAAACTTGGCGTAAAGACTGGAGTCCATGTGGTAAGCATGGTTGTAATCTTGATTTGGCAGCACAGCAAAACGGCCTTGGCGAGCGGCTAAATGTTCGGTGCAATAATCACCAATTTCGCTGACCATGTTTTTTTGTTGGCCTTTAAGCCAAAAGTGCTGAAAACCACAGGCCCAGCAGTCTTTGCCTAAAAAGCCAAATGAATGCAAGTAGTCTTTATTAACATCATGCCAGTTTTCAAATTGGATACCGAGTTTAAAGGTGGCATTGGTAGCAGCCATCACATCTTGCTCTTTTAATCCCAGTAAACGATGAAAGATATGCAGGGTAGGGATGGTAGCTTCACCGACACCAATAGTGCCGATTTCATCTGATTCGACTAAGACAATATCAAGATTTTTGCCCAATAGTTTGCTGAAGGCGGCAGCGGCCATCCAGCCAGCGGTACCACCACCGGCAATCACTACTTTTTTGACTGTTTTATTCATCTTGAGCGTCCTGTTTGATGTCTTGCTGTTCGCAGCATTATCGTTTTAATTTGTTGATTAAATCTGCGCGTAACTTACGGGCGTTGAGTTCATCTAATGGCTTGGTTAACATGCCTTTAGCTTGGTCTGGTATATGGCTGTCATCAATATCGTCGTGGTTAAAAATGTAATGTTCAAAAAGTGCTTTCCACGCTTGGCGTTGTGCTTTAGGTAATGATCGAAGGCTTAGCATGCTGTGAAGCAGGGCATTGTTGGGTCTGCCTAAATAGCCTGGTGTGTCGCGCCACCAATGGGTGATGAGTACGTTAAAGTCGTCAACTCCGCGCACGTGATGCCACCACATGCTGGGAATAAACAACACATCACCCGGATTCAGTTGTGCGGTCAATGATGCCGCAAGTGCCTGCTTAAACTTAGGGAAACGCTCGAAGTCCGGTTCTGCAAAATCTACCATGCTGATGTCTTGTCCACCTGGAGCGAATTCCATTGGGCCGACATATAAATTGCTGATTTGCTCAGGCGGAAATAAGGTGAAAGTGCGTTTCCCCACAGCGTTACATGCGAGGTTGAGCGGAAAGTCAAAATGCGCTGCTACCTTGGTTTGGTTACCAAGCCAAATACTCGTCAATGGTTGCGTTGGCGATAAATCTAAACTGTTTTGTTCACCCAGCCCCGGCAGACATTGGTGTATGTCTGTTGAGCCCATGTAGATCCCCGCAGGTGCTTGGCTGGTATTTTCTTGTTTTAAGCGGCTTAATAATTGGTTGAAATCCAGGCGACCTGCTTGGTAATTAAAACCATTAACCTCTTGATTGTAAAATACCCGTCCATGTTGCTCGTGGGGTAGATAATATGCGGTCACCGCCGAGCCTTGATAAAATTGACGCAGATAATCCATTGCCTTGTCTGCTGACTCAAGACCCGCTTGGACTAAAGGCCAGTGATGGCATAGGCCTTTAAATACTATGGGCTTATCTGCATGCTCAATATGAGCGAGCACTTGCTCTAAGGTCCAACCGCTTACGCTGTCGACAGCTTGTGTCGAGTGAGCTTGTATCGGCTCTGATAGGTTTGGATTTGTATTGTGGCTCACCATTATCGATTAACCTTGAGCATTTTTAAGGTTAAGTAGCTCGCGAACTTTGCTTTGCGATGCCAGAGCCATATAAATGGCTTGTAAATAACCTTGCTGATGCAAAGTGCCTAGCACTTCTGCAGGTAACGCGGCTAGGGTGTTTTCATTAATGGTATAAAAACCAATCATTTGATGTTTTTGGCCATTGTCTAGTTCGAGGTCTAAGGTAAACGATTCCAGTAACTCATGCTCAATTAAGACATCGATAAAACGATTACTGTCACTGAGTCCATGATGAATCGCTTCAAGCATTTCACCGACTTCATCCAATAAAGGCGTGTTACCACCATAAGGAAAAAACAGCGCTTCACCGTCGTTATGGCTTACTCTTGGGTGGTCTAAATCGATGTGAATAACCCGTTGCTGACGCTCAATGCCATCTTCTTGAACGGTTTGTTGTCCTATCAAAAATGGCTGGCGACGCACACTTAGAGGAATATAAGATGCATTCCAACCAGCGTCAGATAAAAACAGATTCTCATTTTGCTTAAAACCAAATAATGCCACCGCATAAAACTGGCCAGTGGTAGCGTCTTTATGAAAGAAAATAGGGTAATGAGCTTGAATGCTACGAAATTCTTGCGGAAAGGTTAAGCCGAACCAAAGGTTATCGCCTAACGCACTAGAACGGGTGGTGATAACCTTAAGGTCTTTATGATCGATGCTATTTAGTAATACATGTTGGCTCATTTTGATGTCCTATCTTGTTCGTTCAAATACGTTATGTAGTTATGATTATTGTAGGTGATCTTAGTTAGTCGTTTGATATTAGCTGTCTGCCATCCGAGCAACCCATCTGAGTTAATCTAGATTACAGCTTAGCAAATCCATATTGCACGACTTTGGCTAGCAAATCGCGATTGCTCAGTAAGCTTTTACTTAATACTTGAGTGCGCTGCTGATTATCATTAAACAGTTGCTGTGCCTGTTGTTGCATTGATGGTTTTACATGGCTGGGTAATTGAGTATTAAAACCCATGCCATAGAGCACATATTGAAAACTGGCAGCCGGAAATAAGGCTTCTTTATAGCTAATATCGTGTTGGTTTGGCACTTGATAGCGCCATAATTCAAGTTGCGCTTGCAGACTATCGGGTATTGATTGCTTATCGCGATGATCGCGCCAATAGCTGTCAACTTCACGTTGACTTATTACATAGTGCAGCTTTAAAAAGTCGATAATTTGTTGCCAGTGCATTTGATAGCGCTGGTTAACCCTTGCCGCAATCGTATCCATCACTTGGCGATTGGAGGGGAGTTGTTGGGCTAGGGTAGCTGCTGTCCATTCAATTAACGCTAATGCTGAGGCTTCTAGCGGTTCGATAAATCCTGCAGCCATGCCAATGGCAATACAGTTATTTTGCCAGCATTTGGCTCTATAGCCTGGATTGAACGATAATTTTCGTGGCGTTAGTTTGTCGGCCGTGGCGCTATCAAGCCCTAAATAAGTTAATAGGATTTGCTCGGCGTCAGCATCATTAGTATGGCTTGATGAATACACATACCCCACTCCCTTGCGAGTCGGCAAGCCTATGTCCCAAATCCAGCCATTTTGCTGAGCCGTTGAATGAGTACAAGATGCGATAGGGCTGTCTGCTTGTTCATAAGGTACCTGTACAGCAAGGGCGCTATCATTAAATAACACTGACTTTTGAGATAAAAATGGTACTTGTAAATGCTCACCTAATAACAGTGATTTAGTGCCAGTACAGTCGATAAATAATTGCCCGTGGATTTCACCATGTGCTGCAGTGATCACTTTGGCTATATCACCATTATCATGATTAATAATATGACTGACATGATCACGAATATGACTAACGCCAAGCTTTTGGGTGCAATGTTCGCTTAACATCTGGCTAAATTTGCCAGCATTAAGGTGGTAGCCGTAATTATTTTGAAAATGATATTGCGCTGATGCGATGGTTTTGGGCGCTAATCCAAGTTGAGTCAACACTGCTTGACTACTGACCGCCTCAGCAAAGCTAACTTGATCTGCATGGGGCAACCAAAATGGGCATAAGTCGAGTTCTTGGTGACCGTGAGGCAGGCTAAAAGGGTGTAAATAGCTGTTTGACTGAGTCGGCGCTTTGCTGTCGTCACCTTTACTTGGGTCATTGCGCCAATCAATAAATCTTGAACCTTGCTTAAAGCTTGCGTCACAGCAGCGAATAAACTGGTTTTCATCAATGCCGATTTTGCTCAAAGTTGAACGCATCGAAGGCCAAGTGCCTTCTCCTACGCCAATGGTGGCAACATCTGGTGATTCAATAAGGGTAATGTTGAGCTTAGGAGAGTGGGCCAGGACACCTTTGTCGACATTATGCTCTGCAGCCAGTAATCCAGCGGTTATCCAACCGGCTGTACCGCCACCAACAATGACTATTTGGGTGATTGGTTTATGCATTATCTCTACCTACGCCTTTGGCACTATTGTTATTATTAAGTTGTTATCAATATTTTTATTGCAGATTTTATTATGTTGAAGTCTCATCATAAGTAGAATTTAGAAAAATGTAACCACTTAATACGTATTGGTTATTCATCTTCTCTTAGCAATGTTTTTAGCTCTTATAAGCAGCATAAAAATAGTAACGTCCTTGTTACTCAATATGTTGCAATAAAAAGAGGTGACAAATTACGTGCACCTCAACGACCTAAAAGGGAAACTTATATGGATAACACCTAACACTGAGCGTGTTAGGCACCATAATATAAGGTTAAATCATTGAGCTAAGTGGTGCTTAGCTCAATATTGCTAACGTTATTCACTTAGAAGGTATAACGAGCACCTAAGCTATAACGTGCGCCGGTTTCAGTCAGGTTTAACACTTGCTCTTCAGCACGGCCGTGAACACGGACGTACTCTTCTGTAATGTTAAGTCCTTCGAAAAACATGGTTAAGCCTTCAACTGATTCGATATCATAACTAACAGACAAATCGATTTGTGAGTAGGCTTCAGTATACTTAGGGTTTGCCCCAGTATCCTGACCACGTGAGTTTAAGAACTCATCACGCCAGTTATAAGCAACACGAGCTTGGAAACCATAGTTTTCATAAACTAAGACTGCGTTAGCGGTATCACTAATGCCGATAAGTGCTGATTGGTCTGCTAATGAGTAGTTGTTGTAGGCTTCATCACTATTAACCAAGGTATAGTTGGCTATGACACCAAAACCCGTTTCACCGAAGAAATGTTGCGCAGCAAATTCCCAACCATCGATCACCGACTTACGTGGGCTGTTTGACGGGGTATCGATATTGAAGGTCAATAGATCATCATTATTTGCAGCACTACCGGCGATAGTTTGATTAGCAACATCTACCGCAGCATTGTCAGCATAGTTTGCGAAAATATAATCACGAACAGCCCCAGCTTCGGTTGTACCCGTTGCTGCCACAGCAGCTTTATATAAATCACCAGATGCTGGGTTATAAATACCGTTAGTCGTTTTAACAATACCATTGCTAATGAAGTTTGCAGTATCCTTGCGGAAATAACCTACAGACACATAGCTTGACGGTGCGTAGTACCACTCTGCCGAGAAGTCGATATTTTCCGATTCTAATGGCAATAGTGTTGGGTTACCTGCAGATCCACCACCATTAGTTCGGTTTGCGAGAGTTGCTAATACCGTACCGCCTTGGATATCTGTGTAGTTAGGGCGCCCAATGGTTTCGCTATAAGCTGCACGTAAGATCACATCTTCAACCACTTCAATGTTGAAGTTGAAACTAGGAAGTAAGTAGTCGTAATCACCCGTTTTAGTTTCAAATACTTGTTCACCGGTGGCAGCAAGTGCTATTTCAGTTTCTGCAATCCAAACTGCGCCATCATAGCCCGCTACTGCAGCTGTTGATGTCACGTCAGTTTTTTCATAACGCAAACCAAAGTGAACATCATATGGCATGCCGGCAATTTCATTGTCGTAGTTGTACTGGACGTAAACAGCTTGTGACTCTTCTTCTGTATAACGGTCTGTTTGAGCCGCATAATTAGTAGAAGGACAGAAACCATTACCACAATCACCACTAACAGAAGAGGTGTAATTAGCTGCTGAGAAGTCACGAACAGCAGCAAAGTCCCACATGAAGATGGTATTTAAAATGTCAAAGTTGCCATCAGCGAGTGAGAAGTCACCACCATTGGCATCAAATTTGTCAGTAATCGTATCGGCTGGGAACCATGATTCGTCGAAATCACCAGCAGAACCTACACCACCCCAATCGTTACGTTGTACGTCAACTTGCTGAGAGTGATTGTTGACATTAGTAAGCTCAACACCAAAGTCGATACTACCTGCGTCTTCAAACAAGTACTCGCCATCAAACTGATATTGATCAATTTCAGATTTGTTGCGTGCATTAGAGAAGTTGGAACCAGTAAGTAACATGTCTGCAGGAGTCACAGCATTACCACCACCAACCGCAAGCACTGGTAAATCACCGCTAAAGTCAGTAGCCGCGCTGGTACGTATAAATGCAGCGGTACTTAAATTGTTGCTAGAACCATAAATGTTATTGGGTTTAAATTCGGCCGTTGAGTTATGTGCATCGAAAGTCAGTTTTAAATTATCTGTCGCTTGCCATTCAATGTTAAAGCCTAATGAGCCACTCTCGTTACGAACACCAAAATCGCCAGCTGCCATCGATAAGTCTACAGGTGAGCCGTAAGTTTCAGAATAAATGAGCGGTGATGCGACTGGGCCGTCACTCCACACGTTTTCAGATGGTACAAAGTTAAACCAAGCTGATACATCATGAGATTGAGTGTCGATATCGTTACGCATGTAGGTATAGTCTAGGCTGGTGACTATGCTATCTACTGGGCTGTACTGTAAAACTAACTGGCCATTGGTACGAGTACGTTGTTGCTCTTCAAAACGATAAACGGTTGTCTGCGGCACTGAGTAAATATCATCATCACCAGGACGGTTTACTTGAGTGTCGTCTTTAGCGACACCGCCCCATTGACTATTGTTGTCATCTGTACCAGCAAAACTACGCCAGCCTGTACCAACTTGCGCTTGTTGGTTACCGCTTTCGCGTTCTTGATAACTGGCCGATAGCGAAATACCAAATTTGTCGTCAGCAAAAGTATTTGAATATAAACCGGACAATTCTGGTGTCATTGAGCCTTTATCTGTTGATTTATCATCAACAGCTTTTACCCCAAATGTGGCTTTCAATCCAGGAGAGCTAAATGGTTTGTGAGTCAAAATATTGATAGTAGAACCGATACCACCAGTGGAGTTTGACGCTGAGCTCGTTTTATATACTTCAACACCGCTAATACTTTCAGATGCGATATTGGCAAAATCAAATGAGCGCGAGCCAGTCGTTACTGGCATTTGACGACCATTGAGGGTGATCAAGTTGTAGTCTGGGCCAAAACCACGCACGGACACTTTGCTGCCTTCACCGTTAGAACGGTCAATTGATACACCAGTAATACGTTGTAATGATTCTGCTAGGTTGGTATCAGGAAACTTACCAATGTCTTCAGCAGAAATAGAGTCCACGACACCACTTGATGAACGTTTAACGTCCATTGATTTAATTAAACTGCCACGAATACCTGTAACTTGGAGTACTTCAATATTCTCATCACCAGCTTCATCAGCTGCGTAGGCAGGTAACATACTGCTTACACCAAGCACTAGCGATAAACTGGTCGCTAGCTTGGTTTTTGTAAATTTTGTTGTTTTCATCTAGGAAATCCCCATTGACTAGATTTTGCTTCTCTCAATATTGCGGGTTAGGCGCAAATCGTTTTTTTAATTCTCCATCAACGCTGTAGTCATTATTTATAATGGTTATGTTATAAAACAGCTAATGTAAGCGCTTACATAAAACTAGTGTAAATTGTGACCGCCGTCAACAAAAACAAGTTTTAAATATTACATTTCATTAACCATAATAAGAAGCTATTCAAGATTTGTTTTATTAGTTTTTGTTTAGTAAGCTTTTTATTTTTTATGAACATTTAAAATAAAAATGTAAGCGCTTTCTTTTGTTGGTTGAATTGTTACCACTTAGGTTGGGTTTTATCCGTTACTGAGAACAAGTAAGGTTATTCTAGACTAACTTTCTAGCGCGTTAATATTTTGTGCATGTTGCGACAGTGAATTGATGTGGTTGTTGCTTATGGTGTTAGGGCTTATTTCAGTGTTATCGATAACAAAAGTATGAGTCATTAAGATGCATGTGAATGACCACAGGACTTGAGACAACATATTATCCAAAGGTTAACTGATTAATCATTGCGCGGCTGATAGCTTGCATAGGTCGATTGAAATCTCACTATTGCGGTATTTTATGGCCATGCTTGTTCTCTCATTACTCATAAGGTGCGTTTATGTGTGGTTAAGTTGTTAGTCTATAGCGCATATTGCATTATTTGTTTGCGAGCAGATGCTTGATGGCACGTCACAGAGAGATGGTCAGTATCAGTACTTTTTAATCGCTACGAGATACTATCATCTCTGCATAAGGAATCGTTGACTCACTCGTGATCGATTACTGACTTGGGGCAGCCACTTATGGGAAGAGGGACTAATCATCTGGCTTTTTTGGATGTCTTTTATCGACATTGCAGCTGGATAGGTTAACCGCTAAATGGTTCGGTTGGCTCTTACTGATTGATTGCTCTAGCTGATTCTCGCACAAATAGCTCTGGTGTAAACGAGCTTTCAACTAAGACGGCTTTATCGTTATACACTTGTTGTAATACCCAGAGGGCTGCCATTTTACCCATTTCGTGAATAGGGTTGTTAACGGTCGATAATTTCGGTGAGATGTACTGTGGAAATGGAATATTATCGTAACCAATAAATGAAATATCATCGGGTACGCGGATTCCGTGTTCTAAACACACTGCAATTGCCCCAGAGGCCATTTGATCATTCGCACACACGACAGCAGTTATGGTTTTATTCATCGACAGTAAATGCTCCATCGCTTCACAACCGCCAGCTTCTTTAAAGTCACTTTCAATGCAAAGGGTGTCATCAAAATCGATATTGTATTGTTGCAATGCTCGTTTATGTCCTTTTAGACGATCTCGTACGTCGAGCTTAAACAATGGCCCTGAAATGTAAGCGATGTCTTTATGACCAAGTGATAATATGTGCTCGGTAGCCATGAAACCGCCTTGCTCATTTTCAAGATAAACACAACGTTCCTTGATAGCGTCGATATAGCGGTTAATAAATACCACTGGTGTTGGGCCTTTACTCAATTCAATCAAGTAATCGTCTGATACCGCCTCAATGTCCAAAATAAGAGCATCACAACCGCGACTCATCAAAAACTCAACCCCTTCTTTTTCTTGCTTCTCGTCGCTATGACCAGCAGCAATAATCACGTGCTTGTTAGCTGTTCGAAGGGCGGTTTCGATTTCTGTCATCATGGGACCATAAAAAGGACCGTCAAGCTGAGACACTAAAACCCCAACACTGTTGGAGCAATTTGAGGCTAATGATTGGGCAATAGTATTAGGGCGATAGCCTAAAGAGGCCATCGCATCGAGAACCTTTTGTTTGGTTTTATCGCTGACTTTGGTGTTGTTATTCATCACTCTAGACACGGTCGCTAGAGACACACCAGCCATTACGGATACATCGTAAATTGTTGCCATATAATTAGTTTTTAAAAGCCGTCTTGGAGCACATGGCTCCAAGACTATCATGCTTTTATTTTACTTCTCTATTTAATTCTAAGTGTATTTGGTCCACTTTTTCATTGTCCAAGGTGTACCAACGCATAACAAAGGCCACTACCAATGAACCGATAGCAGGGTATACAGTGAATGAAAGTAATATTCCTTGTTGAGTCTGTTCAGTTTGGATGATATCTGGCTGATAACCATAACCTGCCAGTAACCAACCAGCTGCCGCACCACCAATAGCAACCCCAAGTTTGATAAAGAATATGACCGATGAGTAAATCATTCCGGTAATGCGTACACCGTTTTTATGTTGACCATAGTCGACCACATCAGCCATTTTTGCCCAAAGCAGTGGTGTAGCCATATTGAAAGTAAAACCCCATATGACATACATCCCAAAGGCCAGTATCACTTGATCGCTTGGCACAAAGTAGCTTACGACACACATGGCCGCCGCCAGCAGTTGCAAGGTAATATAGGCTTTTACTTTACAAAAACGTTTTGCTAAAGGTTGAGCTAAAATACAACCGAATATATTACCAACCATGCCAAGAGTGATGAAAAGGGTAATAGAATCAGGCATATTTAAGAAATATTTCACATAGTAAATCGCTAAACTGGTGCGCAATACCATGCCTGATAATAGACAGACTGCCGCAATGGCCAATACTCGCCACTGATCATTTTTTAGCATGTCGGTGAAGTCTTTTTTAAAGCTTGTTTGTTGGTCTATAGGTGGATGTAGACGCTCTTTGGTGCCCCAAAAGCAGGCTAAAAACATCGCAACACCCAAAATGCTCATCGCGGCAATCGTCAGTTGATAGCCTTTAGCCTGATCGCCTTTACCTAAAAACTCCACCAAAGGTAAGGTTAGGCCTGACACCAATAATCCGCCCAGCATCGCAAACACAAAACGGTATGATTGCACTGACACGCGTTCTTTAGGATCCGCCGTTAATACCCCGCCTAATGCACAATAAGGAATATTAATCGCGGTATACACCATCATCAATGCGGTATAGGTGACGAAGGCATAAATCATTTTACCGTCTTCAGACAAATCTGGCGTAGTAAAGGCTAATACGCTAATAAAGCCAAAGGGAAGGGCAAACCATAATAGATAAGGTCTAAACTTACCCCAACGAGTGTTGGTTCTGTCTGCTAGCGCGCCCATTAGTGGGTCGGTTATCGCATCAATTAAGCGAACAGCTAAAAACATTGTGCCCACAAATGCAGGCGAAATACCGAAAATGTCGGTATAGAAAAAAGTTAGAAATAGCATCACGGTTTGAAACACAATATTACTGGCGGTGTCCCCAAGTCCGTAAGCTATTTTTTCTCTAGTGCTAATCATACATGCCTCAATTATTGTTGTTATTGCTTAAAATGATGCAACTATTTGAATAGAATAAAGCCGTTTATATAACGGCTTTATTCTGGTTAACATATTATGTTCTTGCGTTAATAAAGTCTCTATACGCGTATGCACTGGCTTTTAAGGTACGTTCTTGGCTTGCATAATCAACATAGACAATACCGAAGCGTTTTAAATAACCTTCTGCCCACTCAAAGTTATCCATCAAACTCCAAGCAAAATAACCCACAACATTAACACCTTGTTCAATGGCATTATTTACCGCATTTAAGTGAGCGTTATAGTATTCGAGTCTGTCTTGGTCATCCACTTTACCGTTTAACAATTTATCATCCATTGCCGCACCGTTTTCGGTAATGTAGATCGGTGGTAAAGGATAAAGTGCATCTAAAGAGGTTAATAAATCACTAAAGGCTTGTGGGTAAATTTCCCATCCCATATCTGTTTTAGGTTTGCCGACCATGTCTACTTGGCTAAAGCCATTAACTGGGTCGGCTTTATAGACTGCACGGGTATAAAAGTTGATGCCTAGAAAGTCGATAGGTTGAGCAATAATATCAAAGTCGCCAGCTTCAATAACCGGCACATCTTCTGCGGCAAAGTCATTGATAATGTCTGGGTAGCAGCGGTCAAACAAGGGTTTGATGTACCACTGATTGAAATATTGGTCGGCTTTACTTGCCGCGTCAACATCTGCGGCAGAATCTGTGGCGCTATAGCAAGGCGTAAAGTTAAGCACGATACCATTTTGGCTGTTAGGGCTGTTTTTTTGCAGCACTTTCATGGCTAAACCATGAGCCAATAATAAGTGGTGTGCAGATTGACGGCCATAAGCTTTTTTCGCTAATCCAGGAGCATGAATGCCAATTTCATAACCTAAGTATGAACTGCAAAAAGGTTCGTTAAATGTGGCATATGAGTAAACTCTGTCACCGAATGCATGGGTTATTTTGTCGGCATAGTCAGCAAATAAATAGGCTGTTTCGCGATTTAACCAACCACCATTATCTTCAATATGTTGTGGTAAATCCCAATGGTACAAGGTCACAAAGGTTTTAATGCCACGACGGTTTAGCTCATCGAGTAAGTCGGTATAAAACTGCACACCTTGTGGATTCAGGCTACCATCTTTGTGCATAACGCGAGGCCATGAGATCGATAAACGGTAGGCATCGACACCTAGCGATTCTATTAGATCGACATCTTCACGCCATAACTTAACGTGTTCGCATGCTTGCGAGCCATCAGACCCATCACGAATTTTGTCAGGAGTCGCACAAAATGTGTCCCAAATACAGGGCAGGCGAGTTGCCACAGCACCTTCAATTTGAAATGAAGCTGTCGCCACACCAAAGGTGAACGCTTTTGAATGCATTTTTGAATCGGCTGGTAACATAATTTTCATATTTTAATTCACTTAGTATTGATTAATTTTGTCTTTTTTTATTACTAACTTATTAGCTTAAAACACACTGATAAAAGGCCTAGTGTCGCATTGTCCTAACCGTAAATATTATGCTCTCGCGTTTAAAAACCGTTGACATCAGTTATCGATATGTTAAAAATGAAAGCGCTTACATTGAGATTAGTGATTAATTATCCAAAGGTCAATAATTGATTTGGTTAAATATTGAATCCTCATCTGCTTGCACAAGTGTGGGAATAGCGATATGGAAAATGCCTAGCGTTTACGGGGAGTTAACTCTTAGGTAATGACAAAGAGCATCCAGTTCACTGGCGTTATGTACTGCAACCCAAGATAACTATTAACAACAATAAGGGAATGTCATGACGACTTCGCAGCTTCAACTCGAATCGACTCCGGTTAATTCAATTCATCAGCAAGGAAACTTTCGCTTTGCGTTAGTGGCGTTAACATCATTATTTTTTATGTGGGGTTTTTTAACCTGTTTAAATGATATTTTAATCCCTTATCTAAAAAACATGTTCGACCTTAATTACACTCAAGCGATGCTGGTGCAATTTTGCTTTTTTGGTGCGTATTTTGTTGTGTCGATCCCTGCCGGTGCGCTAGTCGGTAAAATTGGTTATCAAAAAGGCATTATTACCGGACTGGTTATTGCCTGTATTGGATGTTTATTATTTTATCCGTCAGCAAGTTATGCTTCTTATAATATGTTTTTGTTTGCCTTTTTTGTATTGGCATCAGGCATTACTATTTTACAAGTATCTGCCAACCCTTATGTCAGTGTTTTAGGCCCTGCAGAAACCGCATCGTCTCGCTTAACCTTAACCCAAGCATTTAATTCATTAGGTACAACAGTTGCGCCATTTTTTGGCAGTTGGTTAATTTTATCAACGGTTGAGCATGATGAGAGCATCACTGAGGTAGGTGAAGTTATTGGCCGATTATCAGTAGAGCAACAAGCCAGTGCCGTTCAAATCCCTTACTTAATTTTAGCCTTGTCATTGTTTGCATTGGCATTGATTTTTATGATGTTAAAACTACCGCTATTGGGCAAAAAAGATGCGGCATCGACCACCTCTGCAACGGGAAGTGCTTGGCAGTATCCGCATTTGGTGATGGGCGCGGTAGGGATTTTTGTATACGTCGGTGCTGAAGTTGGTATTGGCAGTTTTCTGATTAGCTTTTTAACTCAAGATCATATTGGTGGTGTGTCTGAATCGCAGGCAGCCCATTATATTGCTTATTACTTTGGTGGCGCTATGGTCGGCCGTTTTATTGGCGCCGCTGTGATGCAGAAAATTAATGCAGGTAAGGTGTTAGCGTTTAACGCACTGTGCGCATGTATTTTAGTGGCTGCAGCCATGATGAGTGTTGGCACTGTAGCCATGTGGGCCTTGTTGTTCGTCGGTCTGTGTAACTCCATTATGTTCCCAACGATTTTCAGTTTGGCACTACAAGATTTAAAACAACACACAAGCCAAGGCTCAGGTATTTTGTGTTTAGCCATTGTTGGCGGTGCGATTTTGCCCTTATTTCAGGGCATGCTGGCTGACATCATGGGGATTCAATTAGCCTTTATTGTCCCCTTGCTATGTTACTGTTTTATCGGGTACTACGGGTTAATTGGCTGCAATGCTAAACGTCCAGTATCAACAGAAAATGCGTAAGGGAAATACAATGAAACTGACTCAAATACAGCGTACAACGAGATTAAAAATGCCGATGAAAACCACTGTAATCACTTTGGGGCTTTTTCTTGGCGTTAGCGGGTGTGGTGATAATCAAAGTACTCAGCAACAAACGACAGAAGCCGCTGTAACTTCGGAGCAAACGGCATCAACAATATGGCCTGCATTACCCCCTGCCATCGCTAAAGATGAAGCATTAGAGGCCAAGATAGATGCCTTAGTTGCCAAGATGACGCTAGAGCAAAAAATTGCCCAAATGATCCAGCCAGAAATTCGCGATATTACGGTTGAAGATATGCGTAAATACGGTTTTGGTTCTTATCTCAATGGCGGCGGTGCTTATCCTAACAACGACAAGCATGCCACGCCTGCAGATTGGGTTGCCTTAGCGGAATCATTTTATCAAGCATCTGTCGATGACAGTATCGACGGGATTAATATTCCTACCATGTGGGGCACAGATGCGGTACACGGTCATAACAATGTTATTGGCGCAACCTTATTTCCGCATAACATTGGTTTAGGCGCTGCCAACAACCCAAAATTGATTGAAAAAATAGCCGCCATTACGGCTCAAGAAGTCATGGTGACTGGGATTGATTGGGTATTTGCTCCTACCGTTGCCGTGGTGCGAGATGACCGTTGGGGCAGAACCTATGAAGGGTATTCTGAAGATCCACGCATAGTAAAAGAGTATGCTTATGCCATTGTTGAAGGCTTGCAAGGTTCTGTCAGCGGTGACTTTTTATCAGACCAACATGTTATTTCAACGGTAAAACACTTTATCGGTGATGGTGGAACTGAAAACGGAATCGATCAGGGCGAAAACCTTGCTAGCGAACAAGATTTATATGACATTCATGCTCAAGGTTATGTCGGCGGACTTAATGCTGGGGCACAAAGTGTTATGGCGTCATTTAATAGTTGGCAGGGGGAAAAAAATCATGGCAATCAATACCTATTAACCGATGTACTTAAAGATAGATTAGGCTTTGATGGCTTTGTGGTTGGCGATTGGAATGGTCACGGACAAGTCGCTGGTTGTACTAATGAGTCTTGTGCTAAGTCAGTCAATGCAGGATTAGATATTTTTATGGTACCGACTGATGCATGGAAACCATTGTATGAAAATACTATTGCCCAAGTTAAAAATGGTGAGATCAGCCAAGCGCGTATAGACGATGCGGTTAGCCGTATTTTACGAGTGAAATTTCGTGCCGGCTTGTTTGATAAACCTAGCCCAGCCAATCGTCCGTTATCGGGTAAAACTGAGTTAATCGGTCAAGCGAGTCATCGCGAGGTTGCTCGCGAAGCGGTGCGAGAGTCATTAGTCTTGCTTAAAAATAATCAATCGATATTGCCGCTTAAGCCTAATATGAAGGTGCTTGTTGCCGGCGATGCAGCAGATAATATTGGTAAACAATCAGGTGGTTGGTCAATTACTTGGCAAGGTACTGACAATAAAAATAGCGACTTTCCTGGTGCAACCTCCATCTACTCAGGTATCGAGCAGGTCGTCACCCAAGGTGGCGGCAAGACAACCTTAAGCGCAAACGGTGACTTTAACCCTGAACAACAACCTGATGTTGCTATTGTTGTGTTTGGTGAAGAACCTTATGCCGAGGGCAATGGTGATATTGATAACCTTGAATATCAGCGTGGCGATAAGCGTGATTTAGCATTATTGAAAAAACTTAAAGCGCAAGGTATCCCAGTTGTATCAGTATTTATCAGCGGTCGCCCTATGTGGGTTAATGCTGAATTTAACCAGTCAGATGCGTTTGTTGCAGCTTGGCTTCCAGGCACCGAAGGCCAGGGCATTGCAGATGTATTATTTACTAAGGCAGATGGAACGGTTGCATATGATTTTGTGGGTAAATTGTCATTCTCATGGCCAGCTACACCCCAACAAACTCAGGTCAATGTGCCATTAGCGCAAGATAAACGTGTGCAAGCACAAGCTGACTATCAACCACTGCTCCCTTACGGATATGGATTAACCTATCAGTCTGTTGCAACCGATGCGATAAGCTTAGATGCGTTATCAGAAGATAATTTAGCCGCCAGTCAAACACTCGAAGACTTAGCCCTATTTGAACGTGCAGTTAAATCTCCTTGGTCAATGTACATAGCAACAGATAATGAACAGCAAGCCTTAACCAGCAGCGTGGCGAGCAACAGTGCGCTTAATATCCGCACCATGGATCGCGCCGTGCAAGAAGATGCCCGCTTGGTGTCGTTTAATGGCACCGAGCAAGGTACCGTCGGCTTAATAAGTAGTTTTCCACGTGACTTAAGAGCTTACAGTAATAGTGATTCAGCATTGTCTCTTAGTATCAAAGTTGAACAATCAGTGTCAAAACCTCTGTGGCTAGGTCTCGCATGTCAAGGTGATTGTCGCCAACAAGTGGATATCGCCAAGCTGGTGAATACTAGATTAGCTGAATGGCAAAACGTAAGCATTTCCCTGGCTTGTTTTGCGGGAGAACCGATGGACTTTGGTAAAATTGCCATGCCGTTTTATCTTAGTACTGACGCTAAAGTCGATATTAGTTTTAGTGATGTCGTCATTAAAGCGACTGCAAACGACAATACTATCCAATGTCACTAGAACCCTAATCCAGCTCGACCTCATTTCGGTCGAGCTGGATTTAGTTTGATTATCTTCAGGGCGTCAGTCGATAATCGTCGGCCGTTTGACTGCAATCACGTCAGATTTGAGCGGTCTCATAGACTGCTGAATACGAATGCAAAAACGCACTGTTTGCTTTGAGCAAAGCGGCGCTTAGCTTAGTATCGAGCAGCCTTTGAGGTATTGCAGCTATCTTGTGTCCCCGCGGTGGTTTTTTTCGGTCAGTTTTTTGAGTCGATTTTGAATCAAGTGCAATCAAAAAGTTATCAATCTATGATGTTAACAATGGCATAATAACGTATCGATAGTGTATTGATCGCTAAAGCGATATGAATTTGATAAGGAATTGATTTGTCTAATATTGTATTTTCTAAAGCAGACTTACAACAGATAGTGCTCCTCGCCAAGCAAGCCGGCGAAGCAATTATGCAAGTTTATGCGCAAACTGATTTACAGATTGAAGTGAAACAAGATGATAGCCCAGTTACTGCAGCCGATATTGCCAGTCACAATGTGATCATCGCTGGGCTTAAGCAGCATTTTGCTGATATTGCTGTCATGAGCGAAGAAGACGCTGATATTAGTTGGGCTGAACGCCAGACTTGGCAAACCTATTGGTTGATCGATCCACTCGATGGTACTAAAGAATTTATTAAACGTAATGGTGAATTTACGGTTAATATTGCGCTGATCCATCAGGGACAAGCTATCGCAGGCGTGGTGTATGCGCCCGTATTAGACAAATGTTATAGCGGTATTGTTGGCCAAGGTGCATGGCTACAGCACAAAGGATCGACATCAATATTAGATATTCGTCAGCGGCCATTACAGACACCTCCTGTTGTCGTTGGCAGTCGTTCTCATATTAGTCCTGATGTCGCCGCCTATTTACAGACCATTGGCGAACATCAAATGCTTAGCGTTGGTAGCTCATTAAAGTTTTGTATGGTGGCCGAAGGTCAAGCCGATGTGTACCCAAGATTAGGCCTCACCAGTGAATGGGATACTGCAGCAGCGCAAGCTGTATTGGAAAGTGCTGGTGGTAAAGTGGTTGAGTATCCAGCACTCACAGCGCTGCAATATAACCAGAAAGAAAATATTTTAAATCCGTATTTTATTGCCGCGTCCTTGGCGTGGTTTGAACGTAAATAATTGTGCTTTAAAGTAATTTGCGTTAATCGAACATTGAATCTAATTAATAATAAGTAAATGGAGTAATAAGTTATGATGCGTATGGGCGTCGATCTCGGTGGTACCAAAATAGAATTAGTGGCGTTGGCCGATGATGGCGCTGAGATATTTAGAAAGCGCATTCCTACTCCAAGAGACTATCCAGCGACATTAGCGGCGATTGTGGGCTTAGTCGCCGATGCTGAAACCGCAACAGGCCAAACAGGTTCTGTGGGTGTTGGTATTCCTGGTGTTGTGTCACCGTTTACTGGCTTGGTTAAAAACTCTAATTCAACCTGGATTAACGGCCATCCGCTTGATAAAGATTTAAGCGAAGTGTTGCACCGTGAAGTGCGTGTTGCCAATGATGCCAATTGTTTTGCTGTATCTGAAGCCGTCGATGGTGCTGCTGCCGGAAAAGGTGTTGTTTTTGGCGGTATCATTGGTACAGGTTGTGGTGCTGGTATTGCTATTAATGGTCGTGTGCATGGCGGTGGTAATGGAATTGGCGGTGAATGGGGCCATAATCCTCTTCCGTGGATGACGGCTGATGAGTTTAATTCGACTAGCTGTTTTTGTGGTAATCGTGACTGTATCGAGACCTTTATATCGGGGACTGGCTTTGTACGTGATTTTCGTGAAGCAGGCGGCGATGCAATCAGTGGTATCCAAATTTCTGAGATGATGCAACAAGGCGATCCGTTGGCTACCGCAGCATTTGAACGTTATATTGATCGATTAGCGCGCTCACTTGCGCATGTGATCAATATGATGGATCCAGACATGATTGTATTAGGTGGCGGTGTATCAAATATTGATGCTATCTACACTGAATTACCAAAAGTGTTACCCAAATACGTAGTTGGTCGCGAATGCGGCACTCAAGTGGTTAAAAATAAGTTTGGTGCATCTTCTGGCGTTCGTGGTGCGGCCTGGCTTTGGGGCAAAGACGAAAAGTAGGCTTAACTTGTATGCTGAACAGTTGTTCAGGATAGATATTTGTGAGAATGAAGCTAAAGGTCATTTCGATTCACTTGGCTGAGCGTTCATCTGGCAATATGGTTAATTCATCAAACGGCACTTTAATAGTGCCGTTTTTGTTTGCTTGATAGGGTTTGTATTCAGACTTTATAACGATAAACTAGCGACAGTTTTCATTGTTCAAGTGATATACCGATGTTTTGGCTTAAAAAAATCTTATCGCAATTAGTCATGCCCATTCCGCTTAGCATTATGCTATTAGTTATAGCAGCCGTGTTATGGCGCACAAAAAGAACACGCTTGCTGCAATTTGGCCGTATTGCCTTGGTGGCTGCGATAGCGCTACTGGTATTAACCAGCCAAGCGCAAGTAAGCTATTATTTAGCGGATTCGTTAGAGTCACAGTATCACGTTAACCATCAACCAATAACAGGGGCTTGTGTTGTGATGGTATTGGAATCGGGTAACCGTGAGCAGCAAGGCCATACCGCAGTGCAGCAATTATCATCTACAGCACTGGCTCGATTAACTGAAGGCGTGCGTCAGTTTAGCCTTGGCCAACACTGCACCTTAGTGGTCAGTGGTTGGAGCGGCGGTAATCAGCCAACTGCTCATGCCACTATTATGGCTCAAGCGGCCCAAGAATTAGGCATCCCCAAAAAGAGTATTACGGTCTTCAATCAACCTAAAGACACCATTGAAGAAGCCAATGCACTTAAGCAATTTTTGGGCACTCAGCCTTTTAGATTGGTGACGTCGGCAACACATATGCCAAGGTCTATGCGCATATTTAACGCTTTAGGGATGCAACCCCAAGCGGCGCCAACTGACTTTATTGCTAATAGTAGCGATTGGTGGCGTTTAAATGCGGATAATTTGTTAGATTCACAGCGAGCCATTCATGAGTATGTCGGTATATTATGGTTGTGGGTTAAAGATCTATTAGTGAATAATCACTAGCGTTGTTTACTAAATAGTTGGGTAGCAGTATTTTGAATAATTTATCAATCAATTCCAAGGACACTATTGTGAGTGATGAGCACATGTTAATTAGTCCTTATGCTAAGCGAAATGGCATCACGCTTACAGTTGTTGGCGCGTTAAGTTTAGTGACTAGCTTGATTATTTTTATTGGGCTTAAAGGCTTTTTTGTGCCCGGTATGTTGTGTTTTGCCTTAGGCTCAGTCGCACTGGTGTTAGGTGTCGCTAAAGTGTATCAGCCAGCGGTCAGCTTCAAACTAATGCCTACAGGAGTGGTATTTTTTCATCGTCGTGGTCAGGTATTTATTGAATGGCATAATATTCAGCGGCTTGATAGCGTGCGGGTAAATCAAAATATGGAGATGATTGAACTGCCTTATATTGGCGTCAAACTTAAAAAGATTAATCCCATATTAGATTGTATTTCACCGCGTTTGGCTACCGGATTACTAACCGAACAGCGGCCACTTTTGATGACCGCTGCCACTCAAGATGAGGATTTACAAAGTTTAGAAGGTTACTTAGGTGCAGAATTTACCCCGCTAGTGGTTAACGGTGAACGTTATCGTGGTGTTCTAGCGATGTTCGGTCATCGTTGCCAAACCTTGAATGAGCAGCTTGGTTACCATGTGTACCTATCCATTGACAGTTTAGATCGAGAGCCCAAAGAGTTTGTCGCTTTGTTGCGTCAATGGCAGCGACAAGTACTAATCAATAGTGATGAATAAGCCATTATTAAAGGATGTGGTGATCTTCTAGGAGGTAACATGGCACAGCTTGAGCTATTACAAGGAGGGTGTTTATGTGGCGCCATCTGTTATCAAGTTAATGGTTTGCCATTTGATGCCGATCACTGCCACTGCAGTCAATGTCGAAAAAGTGCCGGTGCGGTGATGATGAGCTGGATGGATTTTGTTATGAACAAGTTCAATGGCTAAAAGGGCAAGTCACAGAGTTTGCTTCATCAAAGGATATTCGTCGGGGTTTTTGTCAACACTGTGGTTGCTCACTGACTTACCGACATCTGGATTATCCGCAGTACATAACATTATCGATTGCATCGCTTGATCTACCACAAAAAGTGCAGCCAACTTACCATATACACACTGATGAGCAGGTTAGCTGGTTAAATATCGATGACAATTGTCCGCGTTATAAGGCAGGAAAAACGCTGACAAAAAGCTCAAATTAGCTTTTTGATGAAATCAGAGTCAATGGTTCTACGTGGCGATAACCTAAAAACTGGCCACCGTCTAAAATTTCGATGTTTTCACAATACGCATCCCCTTCAAAAATACCTTGCTCATGCAGGGTCATTTTTTTACAGTGTGCTTTACCTGTTAGTTGGCCTGCAATCATTAAGTTTCGGCACAAAATATCACCATCGACTGTGCCATTGGGTTCAATCGTCACATTGCCTTGTGCTTTAATATCGCCGTTGATATGCCCCGCAATGAGTACATCACCGCTGAAAATAAGTTTGCCGGTTAAGTGACATTCTGGGGCGATAAAACTCAGCGGATTTGCAGCTTGTTTTTGACCAAACATCTCAGTGCTCTTATGGCTATATTTTGGCTGATAATATAGCGTTAAAGGCAAATAAATAACACCAAAATCGCTCGCTATATTGCTAACTGATTAACATACCGTATTTGATAAATTAGCTCGGTTTGCCAATCTGTATGGCATTAGAAGGGCAGGGAGATACACAAGCACCACAACCCGTACAGGCATCAGTATCTATCAAGGGTTTAGGCACTTGTCCTACTGCCATGATAAAGCTAATTGCGCGTGGATCGCAGGCATCTTTACAACTCTGGCACCAAACACCTTCATAGGTTAAGCAGCTGTCTTTTATGCTGGCGCGAATTGACCAGGGTAAGGACTGGGCGAGATCGAACACCGGCTCTGGGCACACATCAACGCAAAGCTGGCAAAAAGTACATTCACCAAGATTAAAATCTATTTCAGGAAACCCACCTTCACCGCGTTTAATTATTTGGGTTTCGCAGGCGGTAATACACTTGTCACAGCGGGTGCAATTGTCAGTAAATTCTTGATCTGTTTTGCTCCATGGCGGGCGGGTGACATTGGATTTTCTGCGACTAAATAGATTACGCCGACTTTGATTAATACTTTGGCTCATGGCTATCCTAATTGGACGTAAACGCATTAGCTGGCGCTAGGGTTTGTCGCTCTATCAGGCTAAAAATGGCTTCGAGCTAAAACCTGTGCTAACAAGGGCGTTTAATCGCAATTTTGGGGCGGATTGTGGCTTGTTTCTACTGGGTTATCGCTAATTCATGTTAAGTCGCTACATGAATTAGCTCCGCCTGGTATAACATCACCACACAGCCGCAAAATTTACTTTGAAAGATTAACACACCCTGATATTAGCATTCGCTGCAGCTAAAAATTGTTAAGCGCTAGGCATTTTATAACCATCAGGGTTATGTGATTGCCATTTCCAACTGCTATTGGCCATATCTTCAACGGTATGAGTTGCATGCCAGTTAAGTTCTGTTGCGGCAAAACTCGGATCGGCATAACAAGCGGCAATGTCACCAGGACGGCGTGGACTGATTTGATAAGCAATGGTTTTACCACAAGCTGTTTCAAATGCTTTGACCATGTCTAACACACTGTAACCGATACCCGTACCGAGATTATAAGTCACCAATCCAGGTTTTGTTTGCAGCTTTTTAAGCGCTTGTAAGTGACCCACAGCTAAATCAACAACATGAATATAATCGCGAACACCTGTGCCATCTGGTGTGTCGTAATCATCGCCAAACACGCTTAATTTTTCGCGTTTACCGACAGCAACTTGGGCAATAAACGGCATCAAGTTATTCGGAATGTCGTTAGGATCTTCACCAATTAAGCCGCTTTCGTGAGCTCCAACAGGATTGAAGTAACGTAGTCGAGCAATATTCCAGCTGTTATCTGAGTTGTACAAGTCGGCTAAAATATATTCAACCATCAATTTTGACTGACCATATGGATTGGTCGCGCCCGTTGGGAAATCTTCTTTAATGGGCAGACTCGCTGGATCGCCATAAACCGTGGCGGATGAACTAAAGACTAAGTTTTTAACGTTATTTTCGGCCATGACTTGGCATAAAATAATCGTGCCAGTCACGTTGTTTTCATAATACTTTAATGGTTCGGCGACTGATTCACCGACGGCTTTTAAGCCTGCAAAATGAATAACAGACTCAATGCTATGGTCTACAAATACTTTTTGTAGCAAAGCTTTATTTAAAATATCGCCTTGATAAAAAGTGACATCCTTACCAGTAATAGTATGAACACGGGCTAGGGCTTCAACACTTGAATTTGATAAATTATCAACAATGATCACTTCCTGTCCGGCATTTAATAGCTCAACGACTGTGTGGGTACCAATATAGCCGGCGCCACCGGTTACTAAAATTGCCATAAATAAATCATCCTATGAATTAATGAGTCATGTGTGAATGATATTGTAAATTATCCCAGCTCTATCGTCAGTTAAATTATCGATGGCGCGCTAAATTAACTTGGGTTAAGTCTTGCTGTAATGTGTTCATTTATGGTGATAAAACCTTAGCCTACTCATGGGGCTCATAGCTCGTTTGTATTTATTTGTTTACGATTAAAGCAACATAACCGCATGAAATAAACTGTGAGGGAGTTAACAAAACGTCAACGTTAGCACACTATGTAGGGAGTGAAGTTGACGTAAAGTGGAACCTATGAGTACAGCAACAAAGTATATTGCCCATCAACCTGATGCCCAGGGTTACATTGATTATTCTGAGCATGAGAATCAATTATGGCAACAATTGTATCAGCGCCAAGTGACGAATATGCCGGGGAAAGCTTGTAATGCTTATCTGCAAGGACTCGATGCTTTAGGCATGTCGAGTGACCGTATTCCGCAGTTACCCGAAATCGATAAAGTGTTATTAGATGCTACGGGTTGGAAAACCGCAGCGGTACCAGTATTAATTTCATTTGGGCGTTTTTTTGAGTTACTGGCCAATAAAGAGTTTCCAGTAGCGACGTTTATACGTAGCAAAGAAGAGTTTGATTACCTGCAAGAGCCTGATATATTTCATGAAATATTTGGTCATTGTCCATTGTTGACTAATCCATCATTTGCACATTTTTCGCATATGTATGGCCAGTTAGGACTTGCGGCATCCAAAGAAGAGCGAGTGTTTCTTGCGCGGCTATATTGGTTCACTATTGAATTTGGTTTGGTACAAGCGAAAAATGAGCCATTAGCCATTTACGGTGGTGGTATTTTGAGCTCTCCTGGTGAAACGCTTTATTCGTTAAGTGATGAGCCAGAACGTAAACCTTTTGACTTACTTGATGTGCTGCGTACTCCTTATCGTATCGATATTATGCAGCCTATCTATTACGTGATTAACCATATTGATTATTTAGATGAAATTGCCCGTATGGACATTATGAGTATGGTAACCAAGGCCCGCCAATTAGGCATGTTTGAGCCTAAGTTCGCCCCTAAAATCAAAGCAATTTAATCGATTTACTGCTACTGAATAGAGGTTTTTTTCTCATCAGTATGCAAGTTAGACATTATTATAATTAAGCCTAGGAGTAAAAATGAACGCATTAACCGAGATGAAGTGTGAAGCATGCCAAGCAGATGCCCCTAAAGTGAGTGATGCTGAGTTGGCTGAACTTGTCGGTATGATCCCCGATTGGGGCGTTGAAGTTCGTGACGGTATTATGCAACTTGAGCGGGTTTATAAATTTAAAAACTTTAAGCTGGCCATGGTGTTTACCAATAAGTTAGCTGATTTAGCCGAATCTGAAGGTCATCATCCTGGAATATTAACCGAATGGGGCAAGGTCACGGTCACTTGGTGGTCACACTCAATTAAAGGTTTACACAAAAACGATTTTATCATGGCTGCCAAGACAGACCAGTTGTTAGACGCGTAATTATCGTCATCGATTTCAGCACATTACGTTAACGTAATGTGCTGAAATAATCGCTCTGTTACAATTCTACTGTAAACTTCACTTGCCACCGAAGCAATATCCCTCTAACGTTATGCCAAATTTCCGCAATAAAACTTCAATAAATAGGGAATCGTTACATTATGCGTTTGGAAGTCAGCTGTATTGATCGCGTGGGTTTAGCGAAAGACATCCTCGTCGTGCTCGAAAAACATGGAATTAACTTAATCGCAATTGATGCCAGTAACAAGGGGTTCTTATTCCTGCAATTTGCTGAGATCAGTTTTGAAACATTACGAGAGTTAATGCCGCAAATTCGTAAGGTTGAAAGTGTACATGACGTCCGTACCGTGTCTTTTATGCCGTCAGAACAAGAGCATTATGCCCTTAAAACCTTACTTAAAACCTTACCCGACTCAGTGTTTTCAACTGACGCTAAAGGGCGAGTGCGCATCGCTAATGAATCGGCCTTATTGACGCTCGGTATGGCAGAACATGAAGTGGTAGGGGAGTCACTTAACCATTGGGTTCAGGGGTTTAACTTTGCCCGTTGGATGAGTGAAATACCTGTATTGGCTCAAGCTACTCGAGTGCAAATTAACTCGAACGAGTATTTGGCCGAAATGCTACCCATTTATTTACCTGACGATGATGACAAAACCATTTTAGCGGGTGCCGTTATTTCGCTCAAATCACCTGCTAGAGTCGGTAAACAATTTAACGCGCTGCAAAATCAAACCACAGGTTTTGATAATGTATTAGCGGTTAGCGATAAAATGAAAGACATACTCAAGCAAGCTAAGCGCATGGCACAGCTCGATGCGCCTTTGCTGATAACCGGTGAAACGGGGACGGGTAAAGAGCTCATGGCGCGTGCTAGTCATGATGCCAGTATGCGCCGCGAGCATCCGTTTATTGCGATTAATTGTGCTGCACTGCCAGACAGCGTCGCAGAAGAAGAATTATTTGGTTTTGTCAGCAATGGCACCGTTGTAAAACGCGGGTTATTTGAAGAAGCCAAAGGCGGGACGGTATTTCTGGATGAAATTGCCGAAATGTCCAAAGCGGCGCAAGTTAAATTACTGCGTTTACTTCAAGACGGTACCTTTAGACGCATTGGTGGTGATGAAGAAGTTCGCGCAGATGTGCGTATTATTTGCTCAACCCAAAAACATTTAGCTGAGCTCTGCCAGGCGGGTGAGTTTAGAGAAGATTTATATTACCGTATTCATGTATTAAGTTACCACATGCCATCCCTGCGTGAGCGCCGAGTCGATGTGCTGCCATTAACCGAAATGTTCTTAGAACATTATAGTCAGCAGTTATCGAGTCCATTAAGACGGATCTCGGCAACTTGCCGCGACTATCTGTTTACTTATGCGTGGCCAGGTAATGTGCGTCAATTGAAAAATGCCATTTTTAGGGCGGTATCCATGTGGGATGGTTCGACAGAGCTGACCGTTGAACAACTCAAATTACCATCCTATGCCGAAGGTTTTGGTTACTTCGACGAAGAGTTTGAAGGCACCTTGGATGAAGCCATGAAAGAATACGAAGCGGGTTTATTGCGTCGATTGTATCCTGCGTATCCAAGTACACGACAGTTGGCTAAGAAACTTGGGGTGTCACATACCGCAATTGCTAATAAATTACGCGATTATAATATTAGTAAGAAAAAGTGATGTAACGATTTAATGCCAGTATTTTGCTGGCATTTTAGTCACATAAACGCTGTAAATCAGTATTTGCGGTGCGTTTATATTAATGTAACGAATAATTTACAAATAGCCGTGAGCACCAACAAAATGTGATTGAGCTCACGCTATAGGTTTTTCTGCCGTGATCGGTTATTTGTATCGTCAAATTGAGCGTGTAGTGTGGATAATCCGCTGCGCTCACCCAGTATTTAGGAGCAATAATGAAACTTGCAAGTTATCACAACGGACGTCGCGACGGCCAATTGATGTTAGTCAGTAAAGATTTGAGCAAAACCGTCGCCGTACCTGCTATTGCACATACTATGCAGCAATTATTAGATGCTTGGGATCTGCTTTACCCACAATTGAATGAGTTATATGAAGCGTTAAACGCTGGGCATATGGATAATGCGGCAGATTTTGATGAAAGTCGTTGCTTATCACCTTTACCACGAGCTTATCAATGGGCCGATGGCAGTGCTTATGTCAATCACGTTGAATTGGTTCGCAAAGCGCGTGGCGCTGAAATGCCGGCATCTTTTTGGACCGACCCTCTGGTGTATCAAGGTGGCTCAGACAGTTTTATTGCGCCTAAAGCTGATATCGAAATGGCCAGTGAAGAATTTGGTATTGATTTTGAATCTGAAATTGCCATTATCACTGATGATGTCGCCATGGGTGTTAGCAGCGAAGATGCCGCTAAGCACATCAAACTATTGATGTTGGTTAACGATGTATCACTGCGTAATTTAATCCCTGGCGAGTTAGTCAAAGGCTTTGGCTTTTTCCAATCAAAGCCATCAAGTGCGTTTTCACCCATTGCGATTACCCCTGATGAATTAGGTGATAAGTGGCAAGACAGTAAGGTGCATTTACCCCTAGTAACACATTTAAATGGTGAGTTGTTTGGGCGTCCTAATGCGGGCGTGGACATGACTTTTAACTTTAGTCAGTTAGTATCACATGTGGCTAAAACACGCCCATTAGGTAGCGGTGCGATTATTGGTTCTGGCACCATTTCAAACTATGACCGCAGTGCTGGCTCAAGCTGTTTGGCTGAAAAGCGCATGCTTGAAATTATCGCTGATGGTAAAGCCTCAACACCTTTTATGCACTTTGGCGATACGGTACGTATCGAAATGTTTGATGAAAACGGTGTGAGTATTTTTGGTTCTATCGATCAAAAAGTGGTTGAGTACAAAGCCTAAGATTATTAGGGTAATGTAAACCGACATAATTAAGGCAATAGCGTTCAGTCGTTATTGCCTTTTTGTTAGGCAAAATAAAATAAAAATAAGGAAATTGACATGAAGCTCTATGGTTATTGGCGCTCAAGTGCGGCTTATCGGGTTCGTATAGCATTAAACTTAAAGCAGTTATCCGCAGAACATATTTCGGTGCATTTAGTTAATAATGGCGGTGAGCAACACAGTGCCAGTTTTCATCAATTAAATCCACAGCATTTAGTGCCAGCCTTTGTTGATAGCGGCGAGCAGGGTGAGCTGACATTGTCGCAATCACTGGCCATTATTGAGTATCTTGAAGATAAGTATCCAGATCATCGTCTACTGCCAAGCAATATTGAAGATCGTGCCATTGTACGTAGTATGGCTCAGGCCATTGCGTGTGAAATTCACCCTTTAGACAATTTGCGAGTATTACAATATTTAGTCAACGAAATGGGCGTGTCTGAAGCCGATAAAATGCGTTGGTATCATCATTGGATCCATGTTGGTTTTACTGCACTGGAAGTGCAACTAAGTCAATATTCTGGACGCTTCTGTTTTGGGGATACGCCTTCGCTGGCTGATATTTGTTTGATCCCCCAAGTGTATAATGCCAAACGCTTTAACTTAGAGCTGGCCGCGTACCCCAATATTGTCAGGATTTGGCATGAGTGCCAGCTATTAGGTGCATTTGCTGACGCTGCACCAGAGCAGCAACATGACGCCAGCTAAAGAACCCTGTGTGAGTAATGAGTTGCAACGACTAGGGGCTGATGCGTTACAGGCGCAGTTATCGACATGGTTGCAACAAGATGCTCAGCGTCTAAATGCCTTGCAAGTATGCTGTGAAGTGTTAAATCATTTCAATATTGGCGATTGGTATATTGCTGCCGGCTTTGTACGTAATTTGGTATGGGATAAATTACATCATATTAGGTCACAAGCATTAAATGATATCGACGTGATTTACTGGTGTGATAGTGATGTATCTGTAGAGCGTGATCGTGCGATTGAAGCCAAACTAAGGCAGCAAGCCGATTTGCCATGGTCAGTGAAAAATCAAGCCAGAATGCATCTCAGAGATAACGATCCTGCTTATTTATCATGTCTTGACGCCATGTCTTATTGGCCTGAAAAACAGACAGCAGTCGGGGTTAAGTTAGTCAATACCAGTCCTGCTGTCGCTGCCCATATTAATCAAAAAATGCCTTTTACAGGCTCTAATTCTGCAACAGTATTGGCCCATGACTATGAGATTAAAGTGGACGCTGTTTTTGGATTAGCCTGCCTTTTTTCTCTGAGTTTACATGCTAATCCTAAACGCGACATCAGTGTGTTTAAATCTAGAGTCATTCAAAAGAAATGGCTACTCCAGTACCCTAAATTAACCATGATTACTGAGCCATTTCTAAGCTCTAAATAATGCTCTTTGTGACCTCTCATATTTTCTCAATATGCGCTTAACAGTCTGATTTACTCAGTTTGATATGTGATCTAAATCAAGCTAACTCAATTAAGTTGTTATCTCTAAAGGGGTATTATGCTTTTGTTGATCTATGTCAATGTTACTCATAGATTACTTATGTAGGTTGTTGGCAAATGTTGAGGATGCACTCAACTGCATCTAGTTGTCATTGCCAAGGAGTGTTAAAAATGAATAAGAAAATTACCCTAAGTTTAGTTGCCGTGTCTTTATTATCTGCCGGTCTGTCATTTAGTGCTGCGGCCCATCAAGCTGGAGATATTATTGTCCGTGCCGGTGTGGCGATGGTTGCTCCAAATGAGTCAAGCCCAGTTGTGGCAAATGTTGCTGAATTTAGTGTCGATAATGATGTTCAGTTAGGGCTAAACTTTGGTTATATGTTAACTGATAATGTCGGTATTGAATTACTTGCAGCATCGCCTTTTAGCCACGATGTTTCACTGGGCGCATTAGGTAAAATTGCAGACTCAAAGCAATTGCCGCCAACACTAGTCGCACAATACTACTTTGGTGATTCACAGTCAGCTTTGCGTCCATATGTGGGTTTAGGCGTTAACTTTACTAATTTCTATGACAATGAATTTACTCAAGATGCGAAAGATCTTGGCTTAGAAAATTTAAGCTTATCGAATTCTTGGGGACTTGCGGCTCAAGTTGGTCTTGATTATCAAATTGACAAAAAATGGTTAGTTAACGCGTCAGTTTGGTATGCACAAATTTCTACTGATGTGAGCTTTGATATGGGTGCCGATCATGTTGTGGTTGATACCGATATTGACCCTTGGGTTTACATGGTCAGCGTGGGTTATACGTTTTAAGTCGTTCACGTTACTTAGAATACCTCTGCGATAATGGCAGTGATAACGAAACAGGAACCTAAGGGTTCCTGTTTTTGTTGGTGTTGTTTGTTAAGATTTTTTACGCGGTTTCCAATGGCGGGTGTTGTAAATATATTCAGGTAATAAGCGATTAATCCACGCCACAAAACGCCAGCGTTTAGTGACATACACTCGGCGTTTACCTTTTATTAGGGCGGTTAATATTTGTTTGGCGACCTTGTCTATCGGCGACAATAAAAAGCGCGTATTGAGAAACATCGCTTTATCATATAAGCCAAGCTGGATATCACTAATCGTAATAGGTAATTTTAATCGTTGTGCATGCATGCACAAACCTTGCAGATAATTAGCGGCAAACGCTTTAGAGGCATGATAAGCCACATTTGGACCACCACGTTGGCCCGCTATTGAGTTAATCGCCGCCAGTTGTCCATAACCTTGTTGACACATCAACTTAAACACACAGTTACTGATGGCGGCAAATCCTCTGACATTGATATCAACAATATCTTGTTCAATCGGCCAAGGTAGTGCCGCGTCGTAATGATTCACACCCGTATTGACGATCACTAGATGAGCACCATTGTGCAGCTCCCATGCAGAAGTGAGTTGCTTAATTAAGGTTTCAGGCTCAAAAATACTTAACGGGTAAATGCTCACTTCCCCTGGTAAGGTTCGACAAAAATCGGTTAATACATCAGGATCTGGCACAAAAAGCACTAGGGATACATTTTGTTCCGATAACTGTCGTGCAAGCGCTTGGCTTAATTGCGAAGTCGCCCCAATAATCATTGCCGTTGCGGTAGGCGTGGTTGTTAACATAGTCAGCATCATCGTAATGTGGTGTCTTATAATAGGAATATCGGCTATTGATAACAAGCGAGAAAATATTTCAACTAAAGACGTGTAGACTTCTAGACATCCTTGTGTATGATGAAAGCGACTAACAATGAGTGGTCAGTTAGATGACAATAATGGGCTGTCAAAGCGTATCCATCGCCTTAGCGCTAAGTAAGACATTATTTTCAATGGTAATGTGCTGACAGTCCTGAGAATATCTAGGTGTTATTTTAGGCGAATATTTATGGTGATTTTGTGATCTTAAGCGGTGACTCACCCACGGCTAAATACGCTTATCAACTCGGCATGCTCTATCTGTGGCAGTGATAGTGCGATATGGTCGATATGACAAATTCATCATTATGGCTAAATACACAAGATAATTTATTTTCTTCACACAAAAGGTAATCAGTATGCCGGTTAGAATTCCAGATAACCTGCCAGCAGCAGGTATTTTAGAGTCAGAAAATATCTTTGTGATGTCTGAAACCCGTGCAGCTAACCAAGACATTCGTCCAATGCGGGTATTAATCTTGAATTTAATGCCCAATAAAATTGAAACTGAAACCCAGTTATTGCGCTTATTGGGTAATACGCCATTGCAAGTCGGGGTTGATTTATTACGCATCCATGATAAAGAGTCAAAGCACACTTCTGTGGATCACATGAATACTTTTTATCGTGATTTTGAAGAGATCAAGCACAACAATTACGATGGCTTGATTATTACTGGCGCGCCTTTAGGCCAAATTGACTTTAAAGATGTGGTCTATTGGGACCATATTCGCGAGATCATTGATTGGTCGCAGCAGCATGTGACATCAGTATTATTTCTGTGCTGGGCTGCTCATGCGGGTTTCTATCATCTTTACAATTTAGAACGTAAGTTATTGGCCACTAAACGTTCGGGGGTGTTTAATCATCGTCGCACCAGCGATCCACATCCATTATTGCGAGGTTTTGATGATGAATTTTTTGCGCCACATTCTCGCTTCGCCGAAATGGATATTGAACAAGTTCGCCAACATCCTGATTTAGACGTGTTGGCAGAGTCTGATGACGCTGGAGCCTATATTGTTCTTAGTCGCGATAATCGTAATGTGTTTGTTATGGGTCATCCTGAGTATCAAAAAGATACCTTGAATGACGAGTATGTGCGCGATAAAGGCCTAGATCTTAATCCTGATATTCCACAAAATTATTATCGTCAAGACGATCCAAACCAAGATCCTATCGTGCGTTGGCATAGTCATGGCAGTTTATTGATCAGCAATTGGCTTAATTATTATGTCTATCAGTTAACGCCTTATGATCTGTCCGACATGAACGCCAAAACGCCATGGGAAAGTAAAAAATAATCACTTATTATTCAATTTTATACGCGTTTATTTTGTTGCGTTGAGGTGACTTTTATTAAGGCTATTACGCGATAACGTGAAATAGCCTTTTTTGTTTATCTACTCTCCAGAATGTCACTATTCTGATGTATTGCTATCAGCCGCTAAAACGCGATTAATCACTAAAATTTGTCGTCAATTATTAGCATTCATAGCACAATTGTTCATGCTGGGGCCACTTCATAGACTAAAGTGTAATCCAATTTTTCACAGTGAGACCTCCTGATAATAACTAATTTATAAACAGTTAGTTAGCTACCATTTTTAGTGTTTTTTTATCCAGTGTAAATCTTCGATGACAACGCCATGAGATTAACATCACCTTTTAGACCATTTTTTACTTGCTTTACGTTAGCGTCAACGTCAAAGTGGTGTGATATTATTTTCAATAATTTTTAAAGCGCAGTGAATTGGAGTGGTTATGAGTACAGAGCAAACAGGTCAAGATATCGTTATTGTTGCCGCGAAGCGTACACCAATGGGTGGGTTTCAAGGTGCATTGTCTGAGGTCGCGTCGCCAGTGTTAGCGGCCACGGCGATTAAAGGCCTTTTAGCCCAAACGGGGATCAGTGCCGATAGCGTAGATGAAGTGCTAATGGGCTGTGTGTTGCCTGCTGGTCTTGGCCAAGCACCAGCTCGTCAAGCCACATTAGGTGCCGGTTTACCTCTAAGTGTTGGTGCCACAACAGTGAATAAAGTCTGTGGTTCAGGTATGAAAACCGTCATGTTAGCTCACGACTTAATTAAAGCTGGCAGCAGCCAAGTGGTTGTGGCTGGCGGCATGGAAAACATGAGCAGAGCGCCATATTTACTCGATAAAGCTCGAAGCGGAATGCGTATGGGTCACGGTAAAGTAATGGACCATATGTTTTTAGATGGCCTTGAAGATGCCTACACTGGTGGCGCTATGGGCACGTTTGCACAAAAAACGGCCGACGATTTTGGTTTAACCCGTGAACAAATGGATGCTTTCGCATTGTCATCACTGGAAAAAGCCAATGCAGCGATTCAGTCGGGAGCGTTTAAAGATGAAGTGGTATCTGTCACCGTAAGTGCTCGCGGTGGTGATATCAGTGTTGATATCGATGAACAGCCTGGAAACGCTCGTCCTGAAAAAATCCCCAGCTTACGTCCTGCTTTTACTAAAGACGGCACCATTACTGCGGCTAATTCAAGTTCAATATCAGATGGCGCTGCGGCACTGATGTTAATGACCCGTGAGAAAGCCACTCAGTTAGGTCTAACCGTTATGGCGACCATTAAAGGCCATACGACTCACTCGCAAGAACCATCAATGTTTACCACAGCTCCGGTTGGCGCGATGCAAAAACTGTTCGAAAAAGTGCAGTGGAGTAAAGATGACGTTGATTTATATGAAATTAACGAAGCATTTGCCATGGTAACCATGCTTGCCGTGTCTGAACTTGGTTTAGATAACAGCAAAGTCAATGTTAACGGCGGTGCTTGTGCATTAGGTCATCCAATTGGTTGTTCTGGCGCCCGTTTATTAGTGACATTGATTTATGCCTTAAAAGCCCGTGGTCTTAAGCGCGGCGTGGCATCACTATGTATTGGTGGTGGTGAAGCCACCGCGATGGCGATAGAAGTAGAATAAAGCCACACTCGCTAAGTTCAATAAGACCACTGCGCAGGTAAATGTACATCCAGCCACTCAATGAGTGAGACTGACAAACATAATAAACGTCATTACCTGTGCAATAACTCAATACGAGTGATGTTTCTCACTCATAGATGTTCAAGGATCGAGGAAAACCACATGACTACACAAGTTAAGCATTATATTGATGGCGAATTCACCTTTGGTAGCGGCGATCGCAATATTGATGTGACTAACCCTGCTAACAACAGCGTTATCGCAAAAATAAACTGCGCGACTACCGCCGAAGTCGAGCTGGCTATTCACAGTGCTAAAGAAGCGTTTAAAACCTGGAAAGAAGTTCCCGTGTCTGAACGTGCTCGGGTTATGTTGCGTTACCAACATTTACTCAAAGAGCATCACGACGAATTAGCGACAATTTTAGCGCAAGAAACCGGTAAAACCTTTGAAGATGCTAAAGGTGATGTATGGCGCGGGATTGAAGTTGCTGAACATGCTTGTGGTGTTGCGTCGTTAATGATGGGTGAAACGGTAGAAAACGTTGCTCGTAATATCGATACGTATAGCTACACGCAACCATTAGGTGTGTGTGCCGGTATTACTCCGTTTAACTTCCCAGCAATGATCCCATTATGGATGTTCCCATTATCAATTGCTTGCGGTAATACCTTTATTTTAAAACCGTCTGAACAAGATCCCATGACGCCACAACGTTTAGTGGAGTTATTTGTTGAAGCGGGCGCACCAAAAGGCGTGTTACAACTTATCCATGGTGACAAAACCGCGGTTGATATTTTACTACGAGACCCAGCAATTAAAGCGATTTCGTTTGTGGGGTCTGTGGGGGTGGGCCAATACATTTATAAAACCGGCACTGATAACCTCAAACGGGTACAAGCGTTTGCAGGGGCAAAAAACCATTGTGTGATCATGCCTGATGCGAACAAGCAACAAGTGATCAATAACATGGTAGGTGCCTCGGTTGGCGCTGCAGGTCAGCGTTGTATGGCCATTTCAGTCGCCATTTTTGTCGGTAAAGCCAAAGAGTGGATCCCTGAATTAAAAGAAGCGTTAGCTAAGGTTCGTCCTGGTTTATGGGATGATAAAGATGCTGCTTACGGCCCTGTTATCAGCCCTGCGGCAAAAGAGCGTGTCCTAAAACTGATTGCTCAAGGCAAAGCAGAAGGTGCTGATTGCTTACTCGATGGAACCGATTTCACTGTTGCAGGTTATGAGTCTGGTAACTGGGTTGGCCCAACCATGTTCACCAATGTCACCACCGACATGAGCATTTACAAAGAAGAGATTTTTGGTCCAGTACTGTGTTGTATGGAAGCGGATAACTTAGACGATGCTATCGAACTGGTTAACAACAGCCCTTATGGTAACGGTACCTCAATCTTTACCGCATCAGGCGGCGCAGCGCGTAAATATCAACATGAAATTGAAGTAGGCCAAGTGGGGATTAACGTTCCTATTCCTGTGCCATTACCTTTCTTCTCGTTTACTGGTTGGAAAGGCAGTTTCTATGGCGATCAACACGCATATGGTAAGCAAGCTGTACGTTTTTGCACTGAAACCAAAACCATTACCACACGCTGGTTTGATGCAGAAGCGGTTAGCGGTCCTAACATGAGTATTGACCTCAAATAAGCTCATTGGCCGCGGTATGATAAAACCTATCGCGGTTCTTTTTATATGCTAATACAACAAGACCATTTTGACTCGCACCATCGGATGGTGATGTCGTAAGTCCAAACATCACCATTTAATGACTAAGCAGCTCAAGCTGCAGGTGGGCAAAAATTTCAAATGACCCGAGAGTCATCCAAGATAATATAAGGACTCCAGTATGGATTTTAATTTAAATGAAGATCAGCGTCAGTTTGCTGATTTAGCCCGTCAATTCGCAGCAGAAGAGCTGGCGCCATTTGCTGCCAAATGGGACGAAGAACATCATTTTCCTAAAGACGTAATTCAAAAAGCCGGTGAGCTGGGTTTTTGTTCACTTTACTCGCCAGAATCAGAAGGTGGTATGGGCCTATCTCGGTTAGATTCTTCTATTATTTTTGAAGAATTAGCCCATGGCTGCACAACAACCACAGCAATGCTAACCATCCATAATATGGCCACTTGGATGGTCACTACCTGGGGCACTGAAACCTTACGCCAACAGTGGTCAGAAGGCTTAACCACAGGGCAGTTATTGGCGTCATATTGCTTAACTGAGCCAGGAGCTGGCAGCGACGCAGCTTCATTGCAAACTAAAGCCGTGCGTGATGGTGACGATTACGTGATCACAGGTTCGAAAGTCTTTATTTCTGGAGCGGGTGAAACTGAGCTTTTAGTGGTGATGTGCCGTACCGGTGAAGCTGGCCCTAAAGGGGTTTCTGCAATTGCAGTACCGGCCGATGCCGCAGGCGTTACTTACGGAAAAGCGGAAGATAAAATGGGCTGGAACGCCCAACCGACGAGAATGATCAGCTTCGAAAATGTGCGCGTCCCAGCGGTTAACTTACTTGGCGAAGAAGGCCAAGGTTTTACCTTTGCCATGAAAGGTTTAGATGGCGGACGAATTAATATCGCCACCTGTTCAATTGGCACTGCACAAGCGGCCTTAACGCGCGCGACCGAATATATGAATGAGCGTAAACAGTTTGGTAAGCCATTAGCGGCTTTTCAAGCACTACAGTTCAAATTAGCGGATATGGCAACAGAGTTAGTCGCTGCACGTCAAATGGTGCGTTTAGCGGCATTTAAACTCGACACTCAAGACCCTGAGGCTAGCGCATATTGTGCCATGGCAAAACGCTTTGCCACCGATGTGGGCTTTCAAGTGTGCGACAGTGCGCTGCAAATTCATGGTGGTTACGGATACATTCGTGAATATCCATTAGAGCGTCATTTCCGCGATGTACGTGTGCACCAAATTTTAGAGGGCACTAACGAGATCATGCGGTTAATTATTGCTCGTCGTTTGTTAGCCAGCGATGCACATCCTATCCTGTAACGGGTGGCTCACTGCTGACTGATCCACAACTGAATGATCCATAAATGATTACTAACATAAGGACATAAGGTTATGACTGCTCAAACCAATATACTGGAACACATCATTGGTCACACGGCTATTTTGACGTTGAACAACCCGCCAGCCAATACCTGGACAGCTGACAGTTTACAAACGTTGAAACAGATCGTGCTTTCATTAAATCAACGCAAGGATGTTTACGCGCTTGTTATCACTGGCCAAGGTGATAGGTTTTTTTCTGCCGGTGCCGATTTAAACTTATTTGCCGACGGTGATAAAGAAAATGCCGCTAACATGGCCAAACACTTTGGTGAAGCCTTTGAAACTTTAAGTGCGTTTCGCGGTGTATCAATCGCGGCCATTAATGGCTATGCCATGGGTGGCGGCTTAGAAGTCGCATTAGCGTGTGACTTACGTATTGCTGAAACCCAAGTGAAAATGGCGCTACCAGAAGCCACTGTGGGTTTATTACCTTGTGCCGGTGGCACCCAAAACTTAACCGCACTAGTGGGCGAGGGCTGGGCGAAACGGATGATTTTATGCGGTGAACGGATTGATGCCGCCACAGCTGAAAAAATTGGTTTAATTGAAGAAGTGGTTGAACAAGGCCAAGCCCTCGATGCAGCAGTCGCATTAGCCGCTAAAGTGGCTAAACAGTCTCCTGGCAGTGTCAGTGCATGTAAAACGCTGATAAATGCAGGGCGTACAATGCCAAGGGGTCAGGCATTACCGCTTGAACGTGAATTGTTTGTTGACCTGTTTGGCAGTGAAGATCAAGCTGAAGGTGTGAACGCCTTTTTACAAAAACGCGCCGCAAATTGGAAGAATAGCTAATGACTCAAGAGGTAATATTTCAAACGTTAGGCACACTATCTGGCCAATCTATTGGCGTAGTGACCCTGAATATCGAAAAAGCGCTTAATGCATTAACGCTTAACATGGTTGCTGCGATGCAAAACCAGCTCACGCGCTGGAAAAACGATGACAGTATTGCTTGCGTGGTTATCGAAGGCGCTGGCGAAAAGGCTTTTTGCGCTGGCGGTGATGTTCGTGCGATTTACCATGCGTCTATCGCTAATCCCAATAACATCACCGATGAAGCCTGTGAATTTTTTACCCAAGAATACCAACTGGATTACTTACTGCATCAATTTGGTAAGCCTGTGCTGGTATGGGGCGACGGCATTGTCATGGGCGGCGGATTAGGACTCATGGCTGGTGGTAGTCATCGCATTGTGACTGAGCGCAGTCGTATTGCGATGCCTGAAGTCACCATTGGTTTATATCCCGATGTCGGTGGCAGTTACTTTTTAAATCGTATGCCAGGAAAAACAGGCTTATTTCTAGGCTTAACGGCCTACAACATGAATGCCTCAGACGCCTTGTACGTTAACTTGGGTAACTATTACTTAACCAGCGATGAAAAACAGCCGCTGTTTGATGCTATGGCTGAACTAACGTGGAGCCAAGATAACGATAAAAATCATCAGCTATTGAGCGATTTGCTTTCTGGTATGACACAGCCGCATCTAGCGTCGCTTACAACCAGTCATTTACAACAATTTCAAAGTCAAATCGATTTATTAATGACAGGTGACATTCTGGATGTTCATCACCAATTATCGACGCTAAATACTGAGCTTGATTGGCTTAAACGCGCGCAGAAAACAGCATTAGCGGGGAGTCCGATCAGCTGGCATCTGATCTTTTCTCAAGCGGCATTAGGTTCAGCGCTGAGCTTAGCCGAATGCTTCAAGTGGGAACTGGGTGTTAGCGTTAATTGTTGCTCTATGGGAGATTTTTGTGAAGGTGTAAGGGCATTACTGATTGATAAAGATCGCAACCCTCAATGGCTGTTTACCGATGTTGAAGCGGTTGAACCGAGCAAAATAGCCCAACTTGTCACATCTCCTTGGGCCGCAGATAAGCACCCATTAGCAGACTTTTTATAAAAGGATAATCAACATGGCAACAGTAGCATTTATTGGTTTAGGCAATATGGGCGGCCCAATGGCGGCCAACTTAGTTAAGGCGGGTATGACAGTCACAGTGTTTGACTTAAACCCGGCCGCAGTCACAGCGCTAACTGATCAAGGTGCATTAAGCGCTAAAACCGCCTGTGGCGCAGCAGCCGCTGCCGATTTTGTGATAACCATGCTTCCCGCTGGCAAACATGTACGCAGCTTATATTTAGGTGACGATGACAATAAAGGCCTGCTTGATGTTGTGTCAAAGCATGCACTATTAATTGATTGTTCTACCATAGATGCAGATAGTGCCCGTCTAGTGGGAGCTAAAGCTTGCGAAAAAGGCATAGAGTTTATGGATGCACCCGTTTCTGGCGGCACAGCAGGCGCAGCCGCCGGCAGCTTAACCTTTATTTGTGGTGGTAGTGACTCAGCTTATCAACAAGCGCAAACCGTACTGACTGTTATGGGCGGCAATATTTTTCATGCTGGCGCTGTGGGTGCTGGGCAAATTGCCAAGATATGTAACAACATGCTGTTATCTGTGTTGATGGTCGGTACTAGCGAGTCATTGCAATTAGGTTTGGATAATGGTTTAGATCCTAAAGTGCTATCTGATATCATGAAAGTCAGCAGTGGCGGTAACTGGACTCTCGAAAAGTATAATCCATGCCCAGATGTGATGGAAAATGTACCGTCGTCGAAAGATTATCAAGGCGGCTTTATGGTCGATTTGATGGTAAAAGATTTAGGCTTGTCGCAAGAAGCGGCCGTCGCGTCTAACTCAAGCACACCGATGGGATCTTTGGCTCGCAGTTTATATGTTAATCATGCTCGTCAAGGCAATGGCCGTCGCGATTTTTCAAGTATTTTTGAACAGTTTTCAAAGAAAAAATAAAGGATTCAGTTGATGGAATTAAAAGATAAGGTTGTCGTCATTACTGGCGGAGCAGGTGGATTAGGTCTGGCAATGGCGCAAAATTTGGCTGCACAAGGGGCTAAATTGGCACTTATCGATGTCGACCAAAGCAAACTTGAACAGGCTTGTGCTGATTTAGGTTCAATCACTGAAGTACAAGGTTACGCCTTAGACATTACTGATGAAGAAGACGTCGTTTCTGGTTTTAAATTTATTGTTGAAGATTTTGGCCAAGTGAATGTGTTAATCAACAATGCAGGTATTTTACGTGACGGCTTAATGGTTAAAGCGAAAGACGGCAAAGTCGTTGATCGCATGTCATATCAACAATTTCAGTCCGTCATTAACGTCAATTTAACCGGTACTTTTTTGTGTGGTCGTGAAGCCGCTGCAGCCATGATTGAGACTGGTCAAGCTGGGGTTATCATTAATATTTCTAGCTTAGCAAAATCCGGTAACATGGGGCAGTCTAATTACTCAGCCTCTAAAGCTGGCGTTGCAGCTATGTCTGTCGGCTGGGCCAAAGAGTTAGCGCGCTATAATATTCGCAGCGCCGCGGTTGCGCCTGGTGTTATCGCCACTGAAATGACTGCAGCAATGAAGCCTGAAGCATTAGAACGCCTTGAGCAAATGGTACCCGTCGGTCGTTTAGGTCAACCGGAAGAAATTGCTTCTACAGTGCGTTTTATCATTGAAAATGATTATGTTAACGGCCGAGTATTTGAAATTGATGGCGGTATTCGTTTATAAGCCGGTAGTATTTCGCTTAATCAGTTTGTTATGATGCCGTCACGCCGAGTGAATACCATGTGTATTATCTCGGCGTGACTTTTTTACTTTTTAAGGATTAATTACGTGGCCAAATTAGAATACCTGCTTAAAAAAATCATGTTAATAGTGGGGATCTTCGGCGTCATTATTATTTACGGCGGCTTTTTATATTTACAATTCTCAGGTCGCTCGACAGCTGCGTTACCTTGGTTTTTACTTATCTCTCCGTGGATCTGTGTTTATTTTGGCTTAACTCACGTTCAACAAGTCGGGGTAATACAGTGGTTTGTGCAAAAGTTTACCTTTAAGAAAAAAGCATAGTCGCCTGTCTATGTCTGTTCTATTAGCATATTTATCGACGCTTTCTGTGGCCTTGTATACCCTAGTGGCTCTGGTCGCATTTGCGGCTAATTCGGTATTGTGCCGCATGGCATTATCAGTTCAGCAAACCACACCATTAATTGATCCAAGCAGTTTTACCGCTATTCGTTTAACTGCAGGGGCGTTGGTGTTGTGGCTATTAATGTTATTGCGAACCCGTCGCCTCCACACCAATACAAGTGACGTTAATACAAGTGACGTTAATAAAAGTGCTGCCAATAAAACCAAGGCAGCAACATCAGCGAGTCACGGCAGCTTTCTAGCTGCGGGATTACTGTTCATTTATGCAGTCACTTTTTCATACGCTTACGTGCTTCTTGATACCGCAACTGGCGCATTAATTTTATTTGCCGCAGTACAAATGAGTATGATGCTGATGAGTTATATTCAAGGCCAGCGGTTAACCTTACTCGAGGTTATTGGCGCCTCATTGGCATTTGCAGGTTTTGGATATTTAGTTTTACCGGGCGTCAGCGCTCCTTCAATCATAGGCCTAATATTAATGGCCCTCAGTGGCTGTGCTTGGGGTGGCTACACGTTATTAGGTAAACAGTCGCGCAAACCACTGTTTGATACCGGATATAATTTTATTCGCACCTTGCCGTTAGTTGCGGCAATGATAGGTGTAGTCTGGTTACTGCCATTGTTTAGCGTTGTTGAACCCATTAATCACCTTATCTTGTCGCCCGCAGGCATTTTATTGGCCGTATTGTCAGGTGGGCTGGCATCTGGCGTCGGTTACGCATTATGGTATCAAGCTTTACGTGGGTTAACAGCAACACATGCCGCAGTACTACAACTGACCGTTCCTGTCATCGCCGCCTTTGGCGGGGTACTATTTTTAGATGAAGTGATCAGTATTCATCTTAGTATTTCGGCCAGTATCATTTTTTTAGGCATAGGCTTAGTTATTTTAGCTAAACCTAAATCCATCACAATAAATAAACTAACGTAATAGATTAACTCAATAAAACAAACGATTAACGAGGTTATATGAGCAATTCAACAGCGTATCCAATTGGCATTCCTGGACAAAAATGGACCGATGATCACAAAGCCCAATGGTTAGCACAAGTGACTATCAAGCGGTCATATCAAGATGAAGTGGTCAGTAAGTTAACCCCGCTTGCGGCTCAATTTGAGCAAATACAGTATGGCGCGTTATCTTATGACGTCGACAAGTATCCTTTATTTGGGTTTAAACCACTCAAGTGGGACAGTACTAAAAAAACCATTTTGATCACCGGCGGCGTACATGGATATGAAACCAGTGGTGTACAAGGTGCCATTCAATTTTTAGCCACTAAAGCGCAAGATTACGCTCAGTATTTTAATGTGGTGGTTGCGCCATGTATCAGCCCGTGGGGTTATGAAACTATTAATCGTTGGAACCCAAAAGCCATCGATCCTAATCGCTCTTTTTACCCTAACAGTCCAGCGGAAGAATCAGCGGCATTAATGGCATTTGTGGCCACACTGGGTGAGGTTTATGCACATATTGATTTACATGAAACGACCGATACTGACGAGATAGAGTTTAGACCAGTATTGTCTGCTCGCGATGGCGTTGATTATGCTAAAGGCATTATTCCTGACGGTTTTTATTTGGTGGGTGACAGTGATAATCCAACTCCCGCATTTCAAAAAGCGATAATTGATTCCGTTGCCAAAGTGACCCATATTGCACCAGACGATAATGGGCAACTAATTGAAGTGCCGATTGAGCAATTTGGGGTGATTAACTACCCGGTAAAAAAACTCAGTTTATGCGCCGGTATCACTGACAATCACTTTAACACCACGACTGAAGTTTATCCTGATAGCCCTCTGGTCACAGCGCAAGAATGTAACGATGCCCAAGTCGCCGCTATCACTGGTGGATTAGACTACATTATTGAGTATTTAAAACGATAAAAATGCTCCTAGGCTAGTCGCGCAACTATAAGCGCTATGGCGTTGTTGTCTGAGCATTTTTTAGTATAATAGCGATGAGTATTTGTATGAAGGGAATCTAAAAGACTCATTGCGATTACAATTTGTGGTTCCGCTGTTCACTGCTTGGTCTGATCACTAATCAGCTATTTTTTATTCATAAAGGATTAAAATGAAAAATATTTTCTTACTATTGCTATTCTGCTTGCTTATAACCGCTAATATTTCGCATGCCAAAGCGGGATTAATTTCTTTTGGTGGGGAAAACATTATTACCCTAGTGGAACTTCCCGATGACGAACGATTTCAAACACCAGAGGGCGATAACGTCGATATTGGCTATATCTATAAATCGGTTGAAGTATTATTTATTCCACTGTGGAATTACGATGGCCGTTTTGCTGGCATGCTGCCAGAAGATGATTTATACATTGATCTGATGCCGCTAGAGGTTGAAGCGCTAACCTTGGAAGCCGGGGTTACTTTACCGGATGCGCCATACCTAGATTTTTGGCATCGTATTGGTGGCAAAATCGTCTTTTTAGTGCTTTGTGGTGCCCTGGCGGTTTACATGAGACACAATATTCGTAAGAAAGAGGCGTATTTTAGTACATTGCCCACAGCCCGTGAGCGTTTAAAAGACATTTTAATCAATAGCAACGGCTTTGTAGAGTTAGCGCCATCAATACTCGAGACAGACGGTTCAGCTAAGGTTGAAGGGCTTGAGTTTATTGCGGCGCAAAAGTATATCAATAGTGTTATTTCAATATCCGTATTTGATATGAGTAAAGTCTCAATTGCGCAGGTTCAAGCACAGAATGAGCAATTAGTGACTCGCTTAGTAGAGTTAAAGAAAGTGCTCGGAATGAAGTCTCAAAATACGATTCATTATTTGTATTTTACTTTTGACCATTCGCCTTCGAATGCTGATATCAGCGAATTGAAAAAATTAAGACAGCGTAAAATCACCAAAGCGAGCCATTTTATTCCTATTGTTGTCGATTTTGATGCGCAAATAATTGATAGCACAGCAAGTATGTACCCATCGAAAAAAGTGCTACAAAACTGCTTTATCCAAGCAGAAATTCATCCAGACCATGTAACAGATCCAGCAAGCGCCTAAGCTGAGGCAATATTTTTACTAAATACTTCACACGGTTATCATTGATGCCGAAAACATATTGATGTTTTCGGTGTTAAGCCACCTTGGTGTATTTATCGTCCCTGATATATTCATAATGGTTGGTATATACTTGCTTGTATCTCAAAAGTGGCCAGTATTTGTCTGCGCTATTGTTGATTGCTAGGTTGATAAATAGGCCAAAAATCCTTACACTATCGCGCTTCGTATTTACCTCGGCTTTGCCGTTTTCTAGTTTCAATATCATTTTTGCTTGCTTGAGTCATATAGATGTCAACTTGAGCGAATACACTATAATTTGATATCGGCTTCAACACACAACACGATTTGGAATTTCATTTTGATTACAACAGCTAACATCACAATGCAGTTTGGCGCTAAGCCACTGTTTGAAAACCTCTCAGTCAAATTTGGTGGCGGAAATCGCTACGGTTTAATTGGCGCGAATGGTTGTGGTAAATCCACCTTTATGAAAATCCTTGCCGGTGATTTAGAACCATCAAGTGGTAACGTCTCAATAGATGTTAACGAACGTATGGGTAAATTAAACCAAGACCAGTTTGCATACGAAGCCTTTTCTGTCGTAGACACTGTGATCATGGGCCACCGTGAGTTGTGGAAAGTAAAGCAAGAGCGCGACCGTATTTATTCTTTACCTGAAATGAGCGAAGAAGACGGTATTAAAGTATCTGAACTTGAGATGGAATTTGCCGAGATGGATGGTTATACCTCTGAATCTCGTGCCGGTGACTTACTTTTAGGTGTCGGTATTGGTACCGAACAACACTTTGGCTTAATGAGCGAAATCGCTCCAGGTTTTAAATTGCGTGTGCTTTTGGCGCAAGCATTATTCTCTGACCCAGATTTACTGTTACTTGACGAACCTACCAACAACTTGGACATCGATACTATTCGCTGGTTACAAGATATGTTGAACCAACGTAACAGCACCATGATCATTATTTCGCATGACCGTTATTTCTTAAACTCAGTCTGTACTCACATGGCTGACTTAGATTACGGCGAATTACGTGTGTTCCCAGGTAACTACGACGAATACATGATGGCTGCACAGCAATCTCGTGAACGTTTAATGAGTGACAACGCGAAGAAGAAAGCACAAATTGCAGAGTTACAAACCTTCGTTGCGCGTTTCTCGGCTAACGCATCTAAAGCTAAGCAAGCGACATCACGCGCCAAGCAAATTGATAAAATTAAGCTAGATGATATTAAAGCATCAAGCCGTGTGAACCCGTTTATTCGTTTTGAACAAGAAAAGAAATTGTTCCGTAATGCCTTGGTTGTTGAAAATTTAGCTAAAGGTTACGATACCCCGTTATTTAGTAAATTCGACCTTATGGTTGAAGTGGGCGAGCGGATTGCTATTTTGGGCCAAAACGGTGTCGGTAAAACGACTTTGTTACGTACTTTGGTACACGACATCCCACAAGATGAAGGCACCATTAATTGGTCTGAAAATGCCAATATTGGTTACTACGCCCAGGATCATGAAGCTGATTTTGCCAATGACATGACCTTGTTCGAATGGATGAGTCAATGGCGCAAAGAAAATGACGATGACCAATCGGTACGCGGTATTCTAGGCCGTATGTTGTTTGGTGCCGATGACATTAAAAAGTCAGTCAAAGTGCTATCTGGTGGTGAGAAAGGCCGTATGTATTTCGGTAAACTTATCATGCAAAAGCCGAACATCTTATTACTCGATGAGCCAACCAACCACATGGATATGGAATCGATTGAGTCATTAAACAACGCGCTTGAAAAGTACGAAGGTACATTAATGTTCGTATCTCATGACCGTGCATTCGTATCATCGTTAGCCACTCGTATTCTTGAAGTAACTCCGACAGGGATTAACGATTTCAAAGGCACATACGACGAGTTTTTGGCGAGTAAAGGTATTGACGCATAATTCTACTTTATCGTTACTTATATCGCACTAACACCATTAGCCCTGAACATTTGTTCGGGGCTTTTTGTTTTTATTTATTCAGCTAAGCCATATACTCTAGTGATATAAATCAATGACATTACCCAGCACAGGCATCCACTTTATGAGCATCACCCTTGAACAAGTCGCATCAACCTTGAATGAACTCAAATGTCGTACTAATTTTAATATTAAGAATGTCACCGAATACATGCTTCCTGAGTTAAAAGAGCCGGTTTATTTACATGTTGAAGGTAAAACCCCATTACTGATCATTCGTCCGGCATTTGAGGTTTTTTCTACTGAACTGGCCACTATAGATGGTGTCCATGCCAAATACGATTATTACCACAATGCTCAAATGACTCGTTTTCCAACACGCCGTAACAAAGGCTTAAGTGAAATTCATTACGGTTTAGCATTTAGGTTTGATACGACAGATGCAATCATATTATTTATTAATAGATTGATTGAAATTGTAAAAGGATAGACAGATAGGAGAACCACAGGCCATGACAGAGCAATTTAATATCAATCAGTTTAATTGTTCCATTAGCGGTAAGGGGCAAGCCTTGGTTTGGGCCCACGGTCTGTGTGGCTGCATGCAAAGCGAAGATGCTATTGGCGTGTATGCTTGGCATCGGTTTCCTAAAAAGTTACAACTTATTCGTTATGATGCAATCGGTCATGGATTATCTACTGCGGGTGAGTCTGTTGACGATTACCTTTGGCCGTCTCTTGCGAAAGACATGTTGAGGGTCGCGGCGCATTATCAAGCACCGATACCAATGATTTTGGGTGGTCAATCAATGGGCAGTGCAACCAGCCTGTATGCTGCATTGGCCAATCCCCAAAGCATTCAAGGACTCATTTTAATGACCCCGCCTATCGCTTGGCAGGCTAGAGCCAATCAAGTTAATTATTATTATAAAATAGCCAAAGCCGCACGCATACTTGGCGGTAAAGGCTTAGCCCAAATGAATGCCAAGCATTTAGACAAGATGTTACCTCGCTGGTTAATCGATGCCCACAAGCACAGTGTTTTGGGGATGTTAGATGGACTAAAGTCGATGAAACGCCAGACATTAAGTCAGTTATTTACCGCGGCTGCTCAAAATGACCTCCCAAGTAAGCAGCAACTTGCCAGCATTAGGGTGCCAACGCTAATTCTTGCTTGGCAAGATGATGATGCTCATCCCATTGAAACAGCTATTGAACTTGAAAAGGCGTTACCGAATGCCAAACTGCATATCGCTAATTCTATGGATGATGTTGATGATTGGCCTGAACTGATTAGTGATTTTTGCTTAGCATTGCAGCAATAGTGTACAACTACTCCATAGTGAGTAGATTATTAATAATTAGAACGGCATAAACTAATTTAGCTGTGAGCTAAGTCTGAGTTTTACTTACAGAGTAATACAATATGCCTAATGTCGTCTAAAGTATCACTGAATCGTATGTTTTATTCATCGCAAAGGAATGTTTATGAATTGGCAGTGGATAAGTAACCTTAAAATATCACGTAAGCTTGCGTTACTCGTATTGCCACCGCTGCTCACCAGTATCTTATTTGGTGGAATGTATGTGAGTAATCATTACCGCACCCAGCAACAACTAAAGCTAGTGATAGAACTGTCGAATGTTGCCATTATTAATAGTGCGCTGGTGCATGAACTGCAAAAAGAGCGCGGCATGAGCGCAGGCTACATTGGGTCTCAAGGGCAATCATTTAAAGACGATTTACCCGGGCAGCGTGGTCAAACCGACAGCCAAATTAGCCGCTTTAAACAATTTGCTCAGCAAGATGACTTCCCCATTCAATTGCAAGCGACTTACGATCAAGTCGCCTCATCATTAATTCAACTAACAACGATGCGTGATAAGGTTAGCAGCCTCACTGTTTCTGTGCCTGAGCAAGTCGGTTATTACACCAAAATGAACACGCTATTGCTGTCGATGGTCGATGAAGCGGCGAGCCAAAGCCTAGACAGTGAATTATCAATGCGCCTCAAAGCGTTTGCGGCTTATTTACAGTTAAAAGAGCGTGCAGGGATAGAACGGGCCGTATTAAGTACCACTTTTGGTAACAGCGAGTTTGCGCCAGGCTTATTTCAAAAGTTTGTCACCTTAGTGGCTGAGCAGCAAACCTATGCAGAACGGTTTATTGCGGCTGCGAATGTCAGTAATATCAACGCATATAAGCAAGCCCAGCAAAGCAGCGCCATGGCAGATGTACAAGTCTTACGTGAACTCGCTTTTGCTCAAGATGCTTCAGCCATGTTGGCTCAAGACCCTGAAGAATGGTTTAAAATATCAACAGCGCGTATTGCAATACTGACTCAACTAGAAAAACAATTTGGTGATGATTTAACGCAGCTTAGCCAAGATAAACTGGCCCATGCAACGCAGCAGATGTACTACATCGCATTACTATTACTGCTCGCATTAGTGTTTGTCATTGTAATGAGCCTGAGTGTGTCGGGTTATTTGCATCGCAGCTTAAGCGTATTGCACAAGCAAATGCTCCATGCCGGAACCCAATTTGATTTAACCACTCGTTTACCTCAACAATCGCAAGACGAATTTGGCCAAATATCGCTAGCATTTAATCAAATGATGGCCGAGTTTGAAGACATCATTACCCAGGTGCGCGTCAATGCCGTGAATCTGGTGAATGCTGTTGAACAAATGAACGGTTATACACGCTCATTGCAAACCGATGTGCTTCAAGGTTCATCAGAAGCAGAGCAAGTGGCTTCAGCCATGACACAAATGAGTGCAACAGTGCATGAAATTGCCGCTAATGCTGTCCAAGCTTCAGATGCGTCAGCCAAAGCCAACATAGAGGCCAAAAGCGGTGAAAATGATGTCAGTAAAACCGGTGATGCAATTCAAATATTAGCCAATGAAATAGCCGATGCAGCAGAGGCTATTGGACGTTTAGATACCGATGTACAAAGTATTGTGATCATTCTTGATGTGATTAGCTCTATTGCAGAGCAAACCAACTTATTGGCACTCAATGCTGCAATTGAAGCCGCTAGGGCGGGCGACCAAGGTCGAGGCTTTGCTGTTGTGGCTGATGAGGTACGCACGCTAGCGCAGCGTTCACAAAGCTCAACCGAAGACATTAAAAACATGACCGAACGCCTAAAGTCCGGCGCAACACTGGCAGTAAATGCCATGAAACGTGGCCAAGCACAGGCGCAGTTAAGCGTTGCAGAATCAAAGCATGCTGGTCGAGAGCTTAAGCTCATTGCTGAGCACGTTGAGGTGATAGACAGCATGAACCAACAAATTGCCGCCTCGACGCATGAGCAGTCTGCGGTGGCCGAAGAAGTGAATCGCAATGCGATGAAAATCACTGAAATCTATCACCATACTCAAGACATATCGCAACAACTCGCTGAGCTTAACGACAGTTTACTTAATGATGCGAGCAATATGTCACAGCAAGTGAGTAAGTTTACCTTATCAAAAGAGTAGAGCGTGAAGCCAAAAGCTAGCAATGCAACGCGACTCGTAATGCTTATAATGCCGAGTAAACATATTCAATAAGCATTCAAATAACGTTCACTACACCGTCACTTGCTAATGCGTACCCTGCTAAAGCCCACTACCAGGTCGTTCCAGTAATGCTTTTGAGCCGGAATCCAGGTGTTTGTTTTTGCATTTTTAAACAAGGTCAACAGAAACACCTGGATCCCTGATACAAGCACTCAGGGATGACGGGAGGGTAGGGCGAAACCTAAAACTTAAAACTTAAAATCAACAGAAACACCTGCATCTGTCATGATTACGATTTAGTACAGTGCTGCAGTAGCTTAATAAAAAACTCACTGCCTTTGCGTTCAGCAAACGCAATATTTCGCTCAGGTATTGATTCGGGGTCGGTGTAGTTTGCTAACGCAATTTCCATACTGGCTTCACGGATAATATGCAGGCAAGGATAAGGTGCACGATTAGTAAAATTCGCGGCACTGTCTTGAGGTTCGCCTTCAAAGCAATAGTCTGGATGAAATGTCGCTAATTGATAAACCCCTTCATAGCCTTGCGCCATTAATTCATCAGTAGCAAAATCGACCAAATCTAAGTAAGGGTAAAAACCTTCAAAGCCCCGCGGTAAAATAAATAGTGTCGTTTCAGTATCAGGATGAGTATCTAAGTGTTGGCACTCGTCAATTAATGCTTTTAGTACGGCTTTTATTTTTGTTGCTTCAATGGCTACATAACGAATGCTAGCGCGTTCAACTTCTCGACGCGCAAATGGGCAAATGTTGTATTTCATAATGACATCTTTTACCCAGTTTTCGGTATGAGCAAGACATTCATGTTGTTCCATTATGTAACCTTTAAGCTTATTTAATAAATTAATGTGTTGCGGGTGGTAACATCATTGGGATGATCGATGCCACTAATAATAGAGCCATAGAGATATTAAAAATACGCTGTTGGCGTTCATTTTTTAGCAGACGTTTTAGTGCCACACCAAATCCCAGCCACACAATCGCGCACGGGAATGCCACACATAAAAATACACTCGCAATCGTGATCACCTGGCTATTTAGCTCTTGCTGCACTGAGGTAAACGTCGCAATAGCTCCCACTGCCATGATCCAGCCTTTTGGGTTGACCCATTGAAATGCTGCGGCTTGTAAAAAACTAAATGGCTTGCTTACCTGCTTACCTTCCATTTTACTGCTGCTATTAGCGATAAGCCATGACAGATAAAGTAGGTAGCTGATACCAATCACTTTAATCACAATATGGATGAAAGGATACGCTTGAAATATCGCGCTTAAGCCAAGTCCAACCGCCAGTATCATGGTCGGAAAACCCAAGCTAATGCCCATTAAGTGAGGAATGCTGCGTTTAATGCCAAAATTAACCCCAGAGGTCATCAACATAATGTTGTTAGGGCCTGGAGTAATACCGGCAGAAAAAGCAAATAAAGCAATGGCGAATACTAACTCCATGAACAGGTTTCTCGGCTTAAGTGTTATAGAAGCAGAATTCTAGGTGAATTTAGTCATTCACCATAATGATTTTTTTTGCAGTGAGTTAAATTTATCGTTTAAATCTTAATAAATTACCATTGTAGCGATTAACACTTTGATATTATTAAAATAAATTATTGGTTAGCAAGTGTAATTACCATAGGTTATTTTTACGTCACGAGATCTGAGTGAATCTCTGATCTCATGACTTAAGCACACAGGCATTGCTAGCAAGTTTTGAAAAAGAAATCGTTAGGTGAATTAATAACTGACGTCTACTTCGTAAGATGAAAACTTACGAATATTGATCACCCCAGTATCAAAAATAAGATATTGGCCTTTAATGCCTTGCAAAATACCGCTGACTTCAGCAATTTTATCAAAATTGTGTGATTTAACTTTCACCGGAAATTGCGTTATAGGATAGCTAATGGATTGAATGTTGGCATCAAGGCGTTCAATCACAATGTCTTGATATTCGGCCGCTAAAGCGTGCAGTCTATCTTCAATCAGAGGAATCAGTTGCGCGGCTTGTTCGACAAGATCAATATCATCATTATGACCTTTCAACATCGCTTGCCAATGGGTTTTGTCGTTAATGAATTTGGCTAATTCTATTTCGATTAAACCCGACATTTTACGCGTCGACACTTTAAAAATCGGTAAGCCCTGAGTCGCCCCTTGGTCTATCCAACGGGTTGGGATTTGAGTATGGCGAGTAATGCCGACCTTGATACCTGAAGTATTCGATAAATACACGTAGTGGGGCACAAAGCAATTTGATATGCCCCATTCTGGTTCGCGACAAGTGCCTTGATCAAAATGACATGTTTCAGGTTTCATAATACACAGGTCACAACTGGCTAGCTTTGACATGCAAACATAACAATGACCCTGAGAATAACTTTTCTTGGTCTTTTTACCGCAGTTGCTGCAAAAAATATTACCTGTGTGAGTCATGGTCAATGACTTACCAATAAGCGGGTTAAGCGCTAAACGCTCGTCACCTACCGGTAAATGATACTCCACCTCATGGTTATCATTAAGGTGGGTTTTCAATTTTGATAGCGTTCCAAACATGGTTAATCCATTTTTATCATCATTATTTCGTGGCAGTTTAACAGATGATGAAAACGGATTTTAGGCTTAATTGAGCTTGTATGCCGATCTGCTGTTCATTTAAGCTGATTTACTCAGCTTATCAAGCACCACGTCATCACCCATTTCATAAAGCGATGCAGTAATTTGTTCTTCTTGGTTTGGATCGGTTAAGCCTAATGTCATGGTCGCTTTAAATAACGCGATACCAGTGTGACTCGCCGTTTCATACTGGCTGCTAAATTGTTCAATATTAATGCCTAGCGCATTCATTTTATTTGAGATGTGCAGCACAATTCCGGGGCGATCGTAGGCAACTAAGTTGTAATATAAATGCTTAATCGGTTTAGCGACTAAGGTGGTTTTAGCAAACGTTAGCGTTAAGCCGTCAATACATTCTAAGGCATCAATTAACTCATCCCATTTTAGTGCTGGGACTTCTAATTGTAATATCGCCGCAAAAATACCGTCGATATGACGCATTTCTGAGTCTAACCAGTTGCCATTATGTCGACTAACGACATTGGCGATTTGTTCTACCAAACCTTTTCGGTCTGGTGCTTGAAGAGTAATAAGATAACGCATCATTGGATATTTCTCCTATAAACAAAGTCTGTAACACAACTGTCATCTTTACGTCATATAATCGCAGCCACTTAAGATTGTGTTATGGTTTTTTTGCTGTCTTACATCAGTTTTACTATTGTCTTACTAACACTTAATTAGAAACTAATATGAGTTATGTAGAGGCTAATGTAAGTGATTTAGAGACTTAAATAAGTGACGAAAGTTAATGTATTTGGTCATAAATATTTATTGTTAGCATAGTAAACTGCACATTCAAAGCGCTAATTATGGCATCGATTAATTATTAGAGGTTCTTAATGGAAAGTCAGGTCAATAAACCTGGTTCTGCTGAAAAAAGTCTACTTGTTGATAGACATGCAACCCGCAGAGCATTTAAGGATAAGGCAGCAGAGATTGGGGTAACCGTTGGTGGCACGTTGGTATTTGTCACCCTGTTATTAATATTTTTCTATTTGCTGTATGTCATCAAGCCCATTTTTGATGGGGCACATATAGAACCTGTTACGAGTGTGAGTTACCAAAATACTGACGCTAAAACCTTAATGGTTGGTAGCGATGAACAAAACGAAGTCCTTTATCGGGTAACCGAAATGGGTAATGTCGATTTTTATTCAGCCATTAGCGGTGAATTAATCTCGTCTTTTAAGGCTAAAATCCCTGAAGGTACCACGGTCACCAGCAGTGCTAAATCGAGCCCAAGCGAGCAACGTTTCGCGTTAGGTTTGAGTAATGGCCAAGTAATCGTTATCGGGATCGAGTTTGGCTTAACCTACCCAGACAACAAACGCGTTATTACGCCATCATTACGTTATCCGATTGGTGAAGAGCCATTAACGATTAATAATGAGGGCGCTGTTTATAATCTGGTGTTTGATTTCAGCGACAGCCGCATGAGTTTTGCTTATCAAGATGCCAATGGTGCTTGGAAGTTAAATCGCCAAGAAGGCGAAGAAAACATGATGACTGAAGAGGTTGAATGGTCATCTGTTGAAGTGTTTATTGAAGATGCACCTAATCATGTTATTTCGGCAATAATGACACCCGATCATCGTCAGCTTATTTTAGGCGCGACCAATAAACTGTTTGTCTACAACACTCGTGACGCAGACTCGATTGAATTACTTCAAGTTATCGATGTTCAAAAAGTCGGAGCTCAAGTGAGACAAGTCAATTTGCTTGCCGGTGCTAGCTCGATTCTGGTCAGTTATGACAGTGGTATTGTCAGTCAGTATTTCCAAGTAAACAGTGATAAAGGTCGTTTATACCAGCAAATTCGTGAGTTTGACGATATAGCACCTGTGAGTGTTATGGCGACTGAGTTTTACCGTAAAAGCTTTGCTGTATTGAGTAAAGAAGGCGAATTAACTCTGCTTTATACCACGAGTCAACGTGAACTATTTGATGAGAAATTTCAGCTAACCAACCCAGGCCAAATGGCATTTAGTCCGCGTTCAAATGGATTAGTGATTGAAGCTGATAACAAACTTAACCTTTTCTCTGTAGAGAATAGCCATCCAGAAATATCCTGGAGCGCGTTGTGGGATAAAGTATGGTACGAAGGCTACCCAGAACCTAAATACGTATGGCAATCAACGTCTGGTACTGACGACTTTGAAGCTAAATTGAGTTTAATGCCCTTGGCATTTGGCACCATGAAAGCGGCATTTTACGCCATGTTATTTGCATCGCCACTGGCGATTGCTGGAGCAATTTATACCGCTTACTTTATGACGCCTAAAGTGCGCAACGTGGTTAAGCCAACGATTGAAATTATGGAAGCATTACCGACGGTTATTTTGGGGTTCTTAGCCGGTCTGTGGTTAGCGCCACTGATTGAGGAACACTTGCCCGGTATTGTGGTGTTGTTGATATTATTACCCACATCCATTCTTACTACCGCATTTGCGTGGAGTAAATTACCAGAAAAATGGAAGCAGCGTTTACCTGAAACCTACCAAGAACTGATGCTATTACCAGTGATTATATTTGTTGGTTGGTTTGCATTTGAGATAAGCCCAATAATTGAAGTGGCATTTTTTGACGGCAACACGCGTCAGTTTATTACCAACGATTTAGGCATCACCTTTGACCAACGAAATGCGCTGGTTGTGGGTATCGCCATGGGATTTGCGGTTATTCCAACCATATTCTCAATTGCTGAAGATGCGATTTTCTCTGTGCCTCGTCATCTATCAAACGGCAGTTTGGCATTAGGCGCGACAAACTGGCAAACCTTAACTCGAGTGGTGTTACTCACAGCCAGTCCGGGGATTTTCTCGGCCATCATGATGGGCTTAGGCCGCGCGGTAGGGGAGACTATGATTGTATTAATGGCAACCGGTAACACTGCCATCATGGAGTGGAGCGTTTTCGAAGGTATGCGTACCTTAGCGGCAAACATTGCGGTGGAAATGCCAGAATCGGCCATTGGTAGCTCGCATTATCGTGTGTTGTTCTTAGCCGCCTTTGTATTGTTTGTGTTCACCTTCTTCTTTAACACTATTGCTGAAGTGGTTCGCCAACGTTTACGCGAACGTTATAGCTCACTGTAAGGAAAGATGATGACTCAATTAATGATTATTTCGCCAATCGCCTTGAGAGGTTTGTGCAATGGGTAAGTGGTTTAAATCAGGTTCACCGTGGATTTGGATGACCGGTGGTGCCGTTAGTATCAGTTTGATTGCCGTATTAGGCTTATTACTGTTAATCGCTTGGCGTGGTCTAAGTTACTTTTGGCCCGCTGATGTTTATCAATGGCAGCTTGAAGACAATAATGGGGTTAAAAGTACCCTTATTGGTGAAATTTATGACCGTGAAGAAGTGCCAACAGAGCGCTTAATTTCAGCAGGGCATAAGTTTACTAAGCATCCTGGTGAGTTTGTGATGCGTTATCTGGTTAAAACCGGTAACCGTGAGTTTGTTGGCTTAGATTTTCGTTGGATCCTTGCAACAGATATCGTCAGCCGTTCAATTCCCGCTGATGTCGCTAAGCTTGAGCGTACGCAAAATGGTAACTTTTACGGTTATCCTGTTGCGGTTATCGAAGACGGTAAACGCTTAGCGTTAAACAGTGAATCAGATATAGAAGCTTCTTTGTTTGACCACATAGATCGCGCTGTAGCGATATCTGATCAAGCCCTGGAGTTGCAAAAAAGCGATATTGGTTCGATTAATTACCAAATGGAGCGTTTACGTTTAAAAGAGCGTGGATATGAGCTGGATGGTGAATTAACTGAGGCACGCAAGGCTGATATTAAGGCGCAACTTGATCAACTGCAGCAAGACTACTTAGTGCTTGAAAAAGACTTATTTGCTCTGCGTGACAAAGCTGCCCGTGACTCTGTGATTATTAAAGACATGCGCGGCGTCGAGGTTACCTTGCCTCTAGACTCTATTTTAGACGTAAGCTATGTCAATCATATGAGTTTGCTACAAAAGATAACTCACTGGTTTGTTGGCATAGGTCGCTTTGTCAGTGATGACCCACGTGAAGCAAATACTGAAGGTGGGGTGTTCCCAGCGATATTCGGTACGGTATTTATGGTGATGTTGATGGCGGTGATTGTGACCCCATTTGGTGTTATTGCAGCCATTTACTTACATGAATACGCTAAGAAAGGTCCGATTACCAAGCTGATCCGTATTGCGGTGATTAACTTAGCCGGTGTGCCTTCAATTGTGTATGGTGTGTTTGGTTTAGGCTTCTTCGTTTACATGATGGGCGGTTCAATTGACCAATTGTTCTTCCCCGAAGCCTTGCCATCCCCTACATTTGGCTCACCTGGGGTGCTGTGGTCTGCACTAACCTTAGCGATTTTAACGTTACCAGTGGTGATTGTATCGACTGAAGAAGGTTTAAGCCGTATTCCGAGTGCAGTACGTCAAGGTAGTTTGGCCTTAGGTGCAACCAAAGCTGAGACTTTATGGCGCATTGTAATACCAATGGCAAGCCCGGCAATTATGACAGGTTTGATTTTGGCAGTAGCCCGTGCAGCAGGTGAAGTGGCACCGTTAATGTTGGTTGGTGTGGTTAAGCTAGCGCCAACATTACCGATTGATATGAATTTCCCGTTTGTGCATTTAGAACGTAAGTTTATGCACTTAGGTTTCCATATTTACGATGTCGGCTTCCAAAGCCCTAACGTAGAAGCTGCTCGTCCATTGGTGTATGCAACTTCGTTCTTATTAGTATCTGTAATTGTTGCCCTTAATTTAACCGCTATCAGCGTGCGCAACCATTTACGTGAAAAATTCCGTTCGCTAGAACACTAATTAGCGATATCCTGAAGGAAAGATAAAATGATTTCTATTGATAGTTCAACAATGAAAAAAGAAGCCGTTGATTTAGTTAACTTACCGGCACAGGATACCGCGCTTGAGATACGTAACTTAGATTTACGTTACGGGAATAAACAAGCGTTATTTGATGTGTCGATGAAGATCCCTAAAAAACAAGTTACTGCTTTTATCGGCCCAAGTGGTTGCGGTAAATCAACGCTGTTACGTTGTATTAATCGCATGAATGACCTAGTTGATATTTGTAAAATTGACGGTGAAATCTTGCTTCATGGACAAAATATTTATGACAAAAAAGTTGATGTAGCAGCATTACGTCGTAACGTAGGTATGGTGTTTCAGCGTCCTAATCCGTTTCCTAAATCAATTTATGAAAACGTGGTTTATGGTTTACGTTTGCAAGGGCTAAGCAACCGTCGTGATTTAGATGAAGCGGCTGAACGTTCACTGCGTGGCGCAGCCATTTGGGATGAAGTGAAAGACCGCCTACACGACAATGCATTTGGATTATCAGGTGGTCAGCAACAACGTTTGGTGATTGCTCGTGCCATTGCCATTGAGCCAGAAGTATTATTACTCGATGAGCCAACGTCGGCACTGGATCCCATCTCAACCTTAACCATTGAAGAATTGATCACTGAATTAAAGCAAAAATATACCGTGGTGATTGTGACGCATAATATGCAACAAGCGGCTCGAGTGTCAGATCAAACGGCATTTATGTACATGGGTGAACTGGTTGAATACGCTAATACCAACACCCTTTTCACGACCCCTAAAAAGCGTAAAACAGAAGATTATATTACCGGTCGCTACGGTTAATCTGGCTAAAACGCTTTTAATTAATATACAAAATTTAGGTGGGTATCATGGATAAAATGAATTTAAGTAAACATATATCAGGCCAGTTTAATGCTGAGCTTGATGATATTCGCAATCGCGTATTGGCGATGGGCGGTTTAGTTGAACGTCAGCTTGAGCAAGCATTAGATGCTCTTGCAAGCCTTGACTCAGAGCTTGCTCAACAAGTGATTGAAGGCGATCATAAAGTGAATGGCATGGAAGTGGCTATTGACGAAGAATGCACTCGTATTATTGCCAAGCGTCAGCCTGCAGCAAGTGACTTACGCTTAATTTTGGCTATTTCAAAAACCATTACCGATCTTGAGCGTATTGGTGATGCGTGTGTTCGTATTGCTAAAGCCGCGGTTGAAAAACGTGCTAACAGCCAACAACCTTTATTGGTGAGTATTGAAAACATGGGGCGTCATGCCACACGTATGCTGCACTCAACTTTAGATGCATTAGCTCGTATGGATGCTGACCAAGCATTTGAATTACATAAAGAAGATGCCAAAATAGACAAAGAGTATGAAGGTATCATCCGTCAATTAATGACTCATATGATGGAAGATCCGCGCTCAATTCCTGGTGTATTAGACGTATTATGGGCTGCGCGTGCTGTTGAGCGTGTTGGCGATCGTTGTAAAAACATCTGTGAATACGTGATCTATTATGTAAAAGGTAAAGACGTTCGTCATATTTCTTACGAAGAAATGGAAAAAGAGCTTTAAGTCTTAAATTGTAATATTCAAATCTAGAGTGCTTAAGTAAGCCATTTTCCGACCTTGTAATAAAGCCCCCATCGATAGGGGCTTTTTTTATGCAATTGAGAGAAATGTATTATCAATATCATCAATATATTGATGACCCAATCTACTTTTTCATTGATTCAGCTGATCTTTTTTAAGTGATTTTTTTCTAAATACTAATGATTTAACAAACGATTATGTGGACATAATGACCATTGTTGGCGACATGCTATGGTTCATATTGTCGCAATGAAGTTGTTAAATTTATATTTAGGCATGTTAATTTAGAGGTGTGTCGCATTTTTAATATGGCACTGTAATTGCTTTATCTCAGTATCCATTCCTTACGGCAAGATATATGAGATGTGAGATCAATCGTTTCGATAACGTAAATAAGATTTCAGGTGAGTTCAGTGGCGCATTTGCTGATTTAGGTACCTTTCTTCCTCTCGTTTTAGGCTTAATTGCCCTTAATCAATTCTCCCCCCAAGGGATATTTTTAGGTTTTGGTTTTTTTGCCTTATTTACGGCATTTTATTATCGACGTCCCATTCCGATACAACCCATGAAGGTGATCAGTGCGTTAGTTATTGCAGAAGGAATGTCTCCTGGAATGTTACAAGCATCTGCCATGTTAATGGGCCTTATTCTACTTGTTTTAGCCTATAGCGGCATTATTCAATGGATGGCTAAGTTGTTATCGCCGGCGATCAGTATTGGGATCCAGCTAGCAATAGGACTCCAATTGATATGGTTAGGTGGTGTCATGATGAGCGAAACATGGTGGGTCGGCATACTTGCTTTTAGTTTTTTGTTTGCCAGTCGTTTTATGCCAATGCAATATTTGGTGATGCCGGTAGTGATTATTCTTGGCATTGTTTGGCAGTTAACAAGTGGGACTCTGCCCAGTGTTAACTTGACCCATACCAGTGTTTGGCCGTTGAGTTGGCCGACTATCGATGAGTGGAGTTCTGCTGCCGTTTTATTGGTGCTACCTCAGTTAGCACTCACATTGACCAATGCAGTGATTGCGATTTCTGCGATGGCAAAAGATAAATTTCCTCAAGAAAGTGAAAGATTTGAACCACAACAATTTGCTAAAAGCTCTGGTTGGGCTAACTTGCTGTTATCGCCTTTTGGTGCAACGGCAATGTGTCACGGCGCTGGTGGGTTGGCGGTGCAATATCACTTTGGCGCACGAACCTGGCTAGCACCGACTATTTTTGGTAGTGCGTGCATTGTTATTGCCATCTTTTGGGGTAAAGGTATTGCCAGTGCATTGTCATTGATCCCTTTAGCCGTTTTAGGCAGTTTACTTGCCATAGCAGGGACACAATTAGCATGGTCTAAACGTTTATTTGATGGCAAGCCGTTTTGTATGTTGGTTATTTTATCAACCGCGGTGACGTGTTTATTGATTAACACCGCAGCCGGTTTGGCCGTTGGTGTTGTACTAGAGTTAGGTCGTCACCAATGGTTGCATCTTGTTAACTCGAAACAGTAATCGTGCCCTTGTAGGGTCATATTTGTGAGCTTATGGTGTCTTTTTTTATCTGGACAGTCTGACAGCGCAGCAATAGTCCAATGAGTCAGTTGGTATTTTTGAAGTGACTAATCAACAAACTGTGGTAACATTTTTGTCCTGTTCTATCTTCTTTTGTGTGATCAATGAAAAATACCCTTACTCGTGGTTTAACGAATTTATTACCTATGGTGCTATCGATCTGGCTTTTCTGGTCATTGTTCATCTCCCTTGATGGTTTAGGTAAGCTATTACTTGATATTGTTGGAATAGAACCTGTTTTTGTCGGCGCAGGTTTTTGTTTGGTCGCATCCTTAGTCTTTATCGCGGGATTATTATTTTCAGTTAGCCCAATTGTGTGGGTCTATGGCTGGATTGAAAATCAACTGATGAAGTTTCCATTGTTTAAATCGGTTTATGGCAGCATTCGGGATATTGCCAGTTTAATGAACCGTGACGGCCAACCTAAAACCCAAAAAACCGTGTTAGTAAAGCAAGCCAATGGTAGCTTTGTAGTCGGTTTTATCATGAGTGAGTTTGCGCCACAGCCCTTAGTTGATGCTTTGCCTGAAGGCGATTGGGTGCCAGTATTATTTCAATTGAGTTATCAAATTGCTGGGGTAACAAGCTTAGTAAAGCGTGAAGACTTAATCAGTGTTGATTGGTCTTTTGAAGATGCAATGCGCTTTAATTTAACCGCTGGAATATCGAATAGCAAAGACGCTTCATAGCCGCTAAAATCTGTTTGGAGTGATAACTGTTGATAAAATCGATAGCTGCCAACGCTGTACTAAAAATAAAGCGTTTTAGGGCTAAAGACTAGGGCGGGTTTGCCGTTCTGCTCGTTCGTTTGTCATCTCTGGTTATCGCTTTGACTTTGCATATATGACCATTGCAGCGTAATGGTCTACAAGATGTTATAAACAATTACCCCAAGTGATAACAGTGATTTATCCTTGAGGCCATTTTATTTATGAGTGATAAATTAATGTCAGCCAACGAAAGTAAATTAGATAAAGTATTAGCTGAAGCCAGAGACTATAAAGCCTCTCGTGAGAAAGGCTATCGTGAGCAAGCGCTTAAGCTTTACCCTTGGGTATGTGGTCGCTGTACTCGCGAATTCACCCATAAAAACTTATCTGAACTCACGGTACATCATCGCGATCATAACCACGATAACAACCCATCAGATGGCACCAATTGGGAATTATTGTGCTTGTACTGCCACGACAACGAACACTCACGTTTTGAAGAATTAATTCGTTATGGCAGTACCAAAGAAGCCAAACAACAAGCTGCCACCTTCAACCCATTTGCTGACTTAAAAGCCATGATGAAGAAGTAGTTCATCTATGGTTAAAGTGCCAAGAGCGATGACAAATTGATAACCGGCGATGACAAGCGCGAAACCCCTAGGATCTATGACGTTTCACGGCGAGATGCTATAACATCAAATTCAAAAGGGTGAAGCTTAGGGGGCTAGATTCCATCATGGCAATACTTCTGAGCTATGCCTTTTGCTTTACCCTTGTTATAGAAGGCGAAGCGCACTAGCAGACGCAGTCCGCCCTAGTATCTAGGTTCGTAATCGCTCGTTAAAACCTATCAGCGTTTAATCCGTTTTTCAGCTTCCAACCATTTGGCTCGTGACAAGGTCTGATTATTACTCTCACCTAAAAACTGTTGTTTTCTGGCCGTTAAACTGTCCCAAATGAGCTGTTGTTGCTCATCATTCATTTGTGACCAAGTGACAATCTCATCGATGTGACGAAAACAACCCATACAATAATCATCAGCATTTAAGCCACAACGGGCGACACAAGGTGAGTGCATAGTTTACAATTCCGGTTTAGGTATTCAATGGACTGCATCCTATCATTTCAATCAGCTAAGGTTAACTATAAGCAGCCATATGTCAGTAATCGATTATCATTCTACCTTTAACGCGGTCGATACACTTCTTGATGCTTTAAAACCCTTATGGCAGCTGGTTGCTTTTGAGTGTGACCACTTACCTTGGCAACAGACCTTTCCGCAGTTAGCTCAAAAAGTGTGGCAGCTTGACGATGGTGAGATAGATAGCCTCGATATGGATCAGCAGTTGCTGGTTGAGACGTTATTGCCCAGTTTGATGAGCGATATTAAACAAAGTCTATTACCACAGGCTGACGAACTCATTAGTCAACTAAGCTGGTTAGTCATCACTTCGACTACACAATCTGTTAATTCAGATAATACGGTCGATTTTTCCAGTCAAGAGCTACAAAATAATCAGCCTGAAAATGACGATTTAGTGCATTTTAGCGCTCATATTAAAGGGCGGAAATGGCAGCAAATTACGGCGTTTTCACATCAAGTTGATCCAAAGTATCAACCTTTGTTACCTCGATTACCCATTTTAGAATGGTGTGCTGGTAAAGGCCATTTAGGCCGTTTAGTCGCCAAGCAGCAACAGGTTGAGGTGACCAGTATTGAGTGGCAAGCGAGTTTATGCGCCCAAGGGCAAATGTTTGCTAAACAATGGCTGATACCGCAGCGTTTTATTTGTGCCGATGCGTTTGCGCCAATAGACTCAAGTAAACCGCTATTGTTAATCGATCAACATGCCATCGCATTGCATGCCTGCGGTGACTTACACATACGTTTACTCAAGTTAGCAACCTTAGCAGGTACTCGGGCGATTTCTATTTCACCTTGTTGTTATCATTTGATTGAGCATGAAGATTATCAGCCGTTATCGGCTTTAGCCAAAGGCAGCGCTCTGAAGCTGTCCAAGCATGATTTACAACTACCCTTGCAACAAAGCGTTATTGCCAACAGTAAAAAACAACAATTACGCAATCAAGAGGTATCATGGCGCTTAGGGTTTGATAGCTTGCAGCGAGATATTCGAGGTATAGAGGCTTATTTGCCGGTGCCGACGATTAAAAAAAGCCAGCTTAGCGGTAGTTTTAGCGATTTTTGCCAATGGGCAGCAAATCAAAAGCATTTATCACTATCCAGTGAGATTAATTTAAGCCATTATTTGCACCGCGGTATTGCGCGTCAACGCCTGACAAAGCGAATCGATTTAGTGGCTCATTTATTTCGTCGTGCATTGGAGCGCTGGCTGTTGCTCGACCGAGTCTGTTTTTTACAGGAGCAGGGATACCAAGTTACCTTGGCTGAATTTTGTGCAAACAGTGTGACACCACGAAATGCCTTGATCCAAGCAATTAAAACAGACGAATAACAGCATTTGTCACAAATCGGTAAATTAAACCATTGTTTATACTAGTCTATTTACCTTAAAACTGTGAAAATCAACATACTAGTTAATCAAGCAATGAAATCTAACCATAAATAATTATCCAAATGACGGTATTGGCTTACTGTTTTTGATTGAATAATTAGGCCATTCTTGTTCAAATGGCGGGTTAATAACGAATAACAACTATTCTAGTGGCTTTTGGGCTTGCTAGAGCGAAGCGAATTATACGGTTTAATGAAATATTCACGCGTCTTTATCAATAGTCTGGCCTATGAGCTAGCACCACAAGTAGTGTCGAGTAGCGATTTAGAATCTCGCTTGGCGCCACTGTATCAAAAGTTTCGTATTCCAATGGGGCAACTTGCCGCGTTAACCGGAATTACCGAGCGTCGCTGGTGGCCTAAAGGTCATCGTTTATCAGATGGTGCCATTGCTGCAGCACGAAAGGCCTTGAATGAAACCGGAATCAATGTCAGTGATTTAGGCGCGGTGGTTTACACCGGTGTCTGTCGTGACCAACATGAACCCGCTACCGCTTGTCGTATTGCTGCTGAACTCGGGGTGTCTAAAGACACTGCAATCTACGATATCAGTAATGCGTGTTTAGGTGTGTTGTCGGGCATTTTAGATATTGCTAACCGCATAGAGTTAGGGCAAATCAAAGCCGGTATGGTGGTGTCGTGTGAATCTGCACGAGACATAGTTGATGCGACCATCGACCACATGTTAGCTGAACCGACCATGCAAAATTTTGCTCAATCACTGGCGACATTAACCGGTGGCTCAGGCGCTGTTGCGGTAATTTTAACCGATGGCACTTTGGACCTTAAAACCACTCGCCAACACCAGTTGTTAGGGGCGAGTCATTTGTCTGCACCAGAACATCACCAATTGTGTCAATGGGGCCTGCAAGAAGCTGGGCACTTGTTGTACCGTGAGTTTATGCGTACAGACGCGGTCACCTTATTGAAAGAAGGTGTCGAGCTTGCCAAGCACACTTGGGAGCATTTTTTAGAGCAGCGTGATTGGGTTGTCGAACAAGTTGATAAAGTGATTTGTCATCAAGTGGGGGCTTCCAACCGCCGACAAGTGCTCAATGCATTAAATATACCCCACGAAAAAGAATATCCCACCTATCAAACATTAGGCAATATGGGCACGGTCTCACTCCCTGTGACGGCGGCAATTGCTCATGATGAAGGCTTTTTACGTGTAGGCGATCAAGTCAGCTTTTTAGGAATAGGCAGTGGCTTAAACTGCATGATGTTAGGAATTAAGTGGTAAGCCTATGGCTGCACTGACGTTTTTGCATTTCATTATAAAAATAGTTAACAGGATGCATCATGCTAGACAACTTGCTGCCATTTAAACGTCATTTTTTAGATCGTAATGGCAATAAACTGCACTATATCAACGAAGGCCAAGGCGATCCTGTTGTGATGGTGCACGGTAATCCTAGTTGGAGTTACTACTACAGAAATTTAGTCAGTGCCTTGAGTGATTCCCATCAATGTATTGTGCCAGATCATATTGGCTGTGGTTTATCAGACAAGCCTGATGATCCTCAATATGATTACACTTTAAAAAGCCGCATTGACGATTTAGAAGCTTTGCTGGACAGTCTTGATGTTAAACAAAACATTACCTTAGTTGTACATGACTGGGGCGGCATGATTGGTATGGGCTTTGCTGCGCGTCATCCCGATCGCATTAAGCGTATCGTGTGTTTAAACACTGCAGCCTTTCATTTGCCTAAAACCAAACCGTTTCCATGGGCGCTATGGATTTGTAGAGAAACTTTGCTAGGCACCTTGCTGGTTCGTGGCTTGAATGCGTTTTCGTCAGCGGCTTCTTATGTCGGTGTTAAGCGAAAGCCAATGGCAAAAGAGGTTCGAGAAGCCTACGTTGCGCCTTTTAATTCGTGGAAAAATCGTATTTCGACCTTACGCTTTGTGCAAGACATTCCCCTAAAGCCAGGCGATCGTAATTATGATTTAGTCACCAGTATTGGCGACAGCTTAAGTCAGTTTGCTGATGTCCCGACACTGATTTGCTTTGGTTTACAAGATTTTGTATTTGATAAGCATTTTTTACAAGAATGGCGACAGCGAATGCCTCATGCCACTGTGCACGAGTTTGCTGACTGCGGTCATTACATTCTTGAAGATGCCAGCGACGAAGTCATTGGCTTAATCAAAGATTTTATCGCAAAAAACTAATCCGACTAAAAGGCTCATTTGAGCCTTTTAGTGATTTTAAGCGTCTAAAAAGTTTGGCTTGGTTATCTGTGTTATCACAGTAAGCTTGCTCAGATGAATCATCCACATTAGTCAGAATGAATAAACATGACTCAAACCACCGTTGTCGCTCATGCCAATATCTGCCAGCATCTAAACACCGCTGCGCAAACCATGCCAACAGAGCTTGCCGTTGCTGTGCAACATGCCAAGCAAGGGCGATTTGATTATCAAGAAATTGATTTTATCAGCCTGCATCAGCAATCAGATATGATTGCCAAAGGCTTATTGCAATTTGGTATTACGCGCGGCATGAAAGCCGTGTTAATGGTGACACCCAGCCTTGAGTTTTTTTCGCTTACCTTCGCCTTATTCAAGGCGGGGATTATTCCTATTTTGGTCGATCCTGGCATGGGCATTAACAACCTTAAACAATGTTTTGAAGAGTCACGTCCGGATGTGTTTATTGGCATACCTAAAGCCCATATTGCAAGGCGTATTCTCGGTTGGGGTAAGGGCAGTGTTAAACACCTTATTAATGTCGGAGGCTCGGGTTTACAGCGTTGGTTAGCCAATGCGATTAGCCTAGAAACCATAATTGAAATTGGCCGTAATCAAGCGCAACCGCTTAAGATAGCATTGCTTGAACGCGATGAAATGGCGGCGATTTTATTTACCAGTGGTAGCACAGGAACCCCTAAAGGCGTGGTTTATAGCCATGGGATGTTTGAAGCACAAATTAGCGCCCTTAAACACGATTACGGCATTACTCCTGGCGAGCGAGACTTAGCCACATTCCCGCTATTTTCATTATTTGGCCCAGCACTGGGCATGGCGTCTATTGTACCCGACATGGATGCCAGTAAACCCATTAGCGCCAATCCTGCCAATTTGTTTGCTGCAATCGATCAATATCAATGCAGCAACATGTTCGTTAATCCCGCCTTATTAGAACGCTTAGGCCAAGCGGGCGAACAAACTCAGCATAAGTTAACCAGTGTTAAACGGGTTATTTCAGCTGGTGCGCCAGCCACAATTAGCTCGATTAAACGTTTTAGCCAGATGCTCAA
>NZ_JACJER010000200.1:0-5497 GCF_014164185.1 Shewanella sp. SG44-6
GGAATAAAAGTCATGAAAAAACACCTTATAGCAGCACTCATGGGTGCAACGTTTATGTTACCTGTTGCTGTTAACGCTGCCGACTATGTTATCGACACTCAAGGTGCACATGCATCAATTCAATTTAGTGTAAGCCATTTGGGTTATAGCTTTGTGGTTGGTCGCTTTAATGAGTTCTCTGGTGACTTCAGTTTCGATGCAGCCAAAGTAGCAGACGGCAAAGTGAATGTTAAAATTAATACTAACAGTGTTGATTCTAATCATGCTGAACGTGACAAGCATTTGCGCAGCGCAGACTTTTTAAATACCAGCAAATTCCCAGAGGCTTCTTTCAAATCAACATCGATTGTCGATAAAGGTAATAACCAGTTTGTGATTAATGGTGACTTTACCTTAAATGGTGTAACCAAACCGTTAACTATTGATGCTGTTGCTATCGGTGAAGGTAAAGATCCATGGGGTGGTTACCGTGCAGGTTTTACCGGCACAACCAGTTTTGCGATGAAAGATTTCGGTGTCAAAATGGATTTAGGTCCAGCTTCTGCTAACGTTGAATTAGCCTTGGTAGTGGAAGGCGTTAAACAATAATCTGTCGGATTAGTGATTAATAAAACAAAGCCGCTAAGTTAAGCGGCTTTGTTGTTTAATACTGTTATCGATTATATTGCTAGGTTATTCTTCTTCCGCTGGTGGAACATAACCTTCGATTTCAACGTCTTTACCTTCAAATAAAAAGTGAGTCATTTGCTCTTCAAGAAACTTGCGGTCATCAACATTCATCATATTGAGTTTTTTCTCGTTAATGAGCATGGTTTGCTTCTTTTGCCATAAGCTCCAAGCTTCTTTACTGATATTGTCAAAAATGCGCTTACCCAATTCGCCTGGGTAAAGCTGAAAATCTAAGCCATCAGCTGATTTGTTGAGATGTTGACAGTGAACTGTGTGAGCCATGATGATTCCTTACTAACTTTATTAATTACTGTAAACACTAATGTGTCGCGAAAAGTACGGCTAAATTAGCCAAAATGCGTTCTGTGGCTGCTGCCAAGCCGACTTTCGCAGGTTGCTCTATGTTATACCAGAGAGCCGAGGTTTGTTCCATGATGCCAGTAGCTTGAGCAACAGATAGTTCAACTAATACGGGTTGAATATCAAGATGGAAATGACTAAAGGTATGCCTAAACCCTGCAAGCCCTTGTTCAGATTGTGTCAAATTATGCAGGGTTAAATAATCATTTAATTCTGCTTGATGCTCAAATTGTGGAAAACACCATAACCCTCCCCATATACCTGCTGGTGGGCGCTGGATTAACTGAACTTTGATAGAATCTTCGCTGTTATCAACTAAAACCACCATAAAGGCTGATTTTTCGGGCGTCACTTTTTTAGGCTTTTTACCTGGATATAGGCTTTGATGGCCACTTTGTTGCGCTACACAATCAATTGCCACAGGACAGGCTGCGCAATTAGGTTTGCTGCGAGTACAAACACTTGAACCAATATCCATCATAGCTTGGTTAAACTTTTCAACATTTTTGGCTGGTGTTAACGCATCCGTTAATTGCCATAATTGCTGCTCAACGTTTTTTTGTCCTGGCCAACCTGCAATTGCACCATGTCTGGCCAATACTCGTTTAACATTTCCATCTAAAATAGGGTGGTGTTGACCAAGTGATAATGACAGTATCGCCCCAGCGGTAGATTTACCTATTCCAGATAAAGCCACGACATCTTCAAACTGAGTCGGAAACTTGCCATCAAAGGCATCACGTATATGCTGTGCCGCTTTATGTAGATTACGGGCTCTGGCGTAATAACCTAAGCCGGTCCACAAATGCAGCACTTCATCTTGATGCGCATTAGCAAGATCGACAACGCTTGGGAAGCGCGCCATAAATTTTTCATAATAGGGAATCACCGTCGCAACTTGAGTTTGCTGGAGCATGATCTCCGACACCCAAACACGGTAAGGCGTTTTATTGAGCTGCCAAGGCAGTGATTTGCGACCATGCAGGTCGTACCAAGCGATAATACGCTCAGAAAATGGGCTTAGATTTTTCATGGGCGCAGTGTAGCCATAGGCATTTTATTACACAAGTAGCCGCGCTATTTAAAAACATAAATTAGCATAAACATGTGCGATCAGTTTAGGTATAATGCGCAACTGACTTTATAAATGATCTATTACAGATAGCAATTGCGTAACGTGCTAGTTAAGAGTGGCTTAATAGCATATAGCTACTAGCTGATTTTATCACTAGTTACACAGCACAACAGAATACGCAGACAACGAGGCAAAAATGAGCGACGTTACCACAGCTGAATTTAACGAAGAAGGTAAGTATATTCGTAAAATCAGAAGTTTTGTTTTACGCGAGGGCCGTTTAACTAAAGGTCAATCTCAAGCAATTGAAGCATATTGGCCAACAATGGGGCTTGATTACACTCCACAAGCGTTGGAGTTAACTCAAGTGTTCGGTCGCGATGCTGATACCGTGTTAGAAATCGGTTTTGGTATGGGCGCATCATTAGTGCAAATGGCAAAAGCTGCCCCAGAGCAAAACTTTATTGGCATAGAAGTTCATAAGCCAGGTATTGGTACGTGTCTTGCGGATGCTGGTGCTGCTGAAGTCACTAACTTACGTGTATATCATCACGATGCAATGGAAGTGTTAGAGCACAGCATTGTTGATGGTTCACTTGAGCGCGTTCAATTATTTTTCCCAGATCCTTGGCATAAAAAGCGCCATCATAAGCGCCGTATTGTACAAGCTGAGTTTGTACAGCTTATCCGCCGTAAGCTTAAGATTGGTGGCGTGTTTCACATGGCAACCGATTGGGAAAATTACAGCGAGCATATGTTAGAGATAATGAATGCAGCAGAAGGTTATAAAAATCAATCAACAACTGGTACAGTTGTCGAACGTCCAGACCATCGTCCGCTAACAAAGTTTGAAGCAAGGGGCCACAGACTTGGTCACGGCGTATGGGATATCATGTTTGAGCGTATCGCTTAATCACAACTACACTTTCAGCAATCGGAGAATATACCATGGCGCAAAATCGTAGTCGTCGTTTACGTAAAAAATTACGAGTTGATGAGTTTCAAGAGCTAGGTTTTGAAATTAACTGGACCTTTGATGAGTCAGTTTCTGAGCAAGATATTGATAACTTAGTCGATCAGTTTCTTATTGAAGTTATTGAACCTCGTCAATTAGGTTTCCACGGTGGTGGACACAAGCAATGGGAAGGTATTATTGCTACCCAAGCTATTGGTAAATGTACTGATGAAGATACTGCAGCAGTCAAAACATTCTGGAAAGATAAGCCTGTTTCTAACCTTGAAGTCAGTGATTTATATGATATTTGGTGGGGTTAAGCTAAATTGCCAGAGCAATTATTACTTCAGCAAGCTGTCGATAAAGTAAAATCGCTTTTGGGTAAAGGCAAGGTGGCAGGATATATTCCTGCTCTTGCCTGTGTTGACCCTAATAAAATAGGTATTGCAGTCACCACCATTGATGGTCAAACAATTGGTGCCGGTGATTACCTCGAACCTTTTTCAATTCAAAGTATTTCTAAAGTTTTTAGCTTAACTCTGGCACTGAATTTATATACCGAAGATGAAATCTGGAGTCGGGTAGGCAAAGAACCCTCAGGACACTCGTTCAATTCCCTCGTGCAGGTTGAATTAGAGCGCGGTAAACCTCGCAACCCTTTTATTAATGCCGGTGCACTGGTAATAGCCGACTTGCTGCAAGCGCGTCTTGGGGCACCTAAGCATCGTATGTTGGAAGTGGTCCGCCAATTAAGCCAAAACCCAATACTCACTTACGATAAAGTCGTCGCGGACTCTGAGTTCCAGTTCAGCGCCCGCAATGCATCTATTGCTTATTTGATGAAGTCATTTGGTAATTTTGACGGCGACGTTAATACCGTGCTTAAAAGTTATTTTCATTATTGTGCATTAAGAATGAATTGCGCTGATTTGTCTCGGGCTATGTTCTATTTAGCTAATCGTGGTAAAACGCTCGATGGCGACAGTTTAGTATCGCCTGTGCAAACTCGGCAACTTAATGCATTACTGGCAACATCGGGACTATACGATGGTGCAGGTGAGTTTGCTTACCGCGTGGGTATGCCGGGTAAAAGTGGTGTGGGCGGCGGGATTATTGCGGTTATCCCTGGTGACATGTCAATTTGTGTCTGGTCACCTGAGCTTGATGTTAATGGCAACTCACTTGCCGGCACTGCGATGCTTGAGCACTTCAGTCAGCAACTCGGTCGATCTATTTTTTAGTTTGGTGCAGATAAATTAATTATTATTGAGATTCGTAAAATAGACTACTTTTTGGTTTATTTTACGAATACACTTCCGCTATTGTTTCTCTACTCGCCCATCTTTTTTGTTTCTAAGCTTTTAATTTAATATAAATCATAATCTTATAGTTTTTGGCATAACTTATGCTATATACCTTTCATATCCGACCTAATTATTGATATTCGTATACCAAAAGGATTTTTATCATGACTAAGCAAAAGTTGATTTGTGGTTTAGCGTTAACGAGTGTGTTATTCACCGCTGGGGCGTTAACACCTGCAATGGCAAAAATGTCATTGAATGATGAGAAGTGTAACGTAACCCTAAACTACGACGTAACGGTTGAGCCGACTACGCTACAAATTAGCGATAATGGAATCGAAAAGTATCGTGTTGAGTTAGGTCAGCTTTATGTTGAGGGTAAAAAAGTGACTCTTAATGACAAACAACAAAAATTACTCACCCAGTACTCTGAAGAACTTTCTCGCCAAGTGCCAGATGTGATAGACCTTGTTGGAGATGTTGTTTCTGTGGCTACTCAAGCGGTTAATATGGCGTTAACACCTATTTTTGGTGATGCAGCTAATGTTCATATCGATAAATTAATGGTCGGTATTCAAAAGCGTGTTGATACCATGGCATATCAACAAGGCGATAAATTTTATTTAGGCTCAACAGAAGCATCAATTGAGCAAGCTTTTAACAAAGAGTTTGAGCAAGAAATGGAACAAATGGTTACCAGTTCAATGGGTTCATTAATGATGACACTGGGTAGCCAAATAATGTCTTCAGAAGGGGGTTCATTTGAAGAGAAAATGAATGCTTTTTCACAAAAGATGGACAACGTCGGTGCCGACATCGAAAAGCAACTTGAGTCGCAATCGCAAGGTCTTGAAGATCGTGCCGATAAGGTATGTGATAACTTTGCCACTTTATTAGTGCTTGAAAATCAAACCCGTCAGGCTATTCCTGAATTAGCTCCTTATACCTTAGCTAAGTTAGGTGAAGCAGCAAAGTAACCTATATCGATTTACCGTCAATATGTCTCCCCGACACCTGACCTTCCCCTGTGCTCTTATTAAGACACAGGGGCTTTTTTTTGCGCCTATTTTAACGATTATGCCGCTATAGCTGGTGTTGCTTTGTTCTGATAAAGAGATTGTCAATTATAAATAT
>NZ_JACJER010000201.1:0-5390 GCF_014164185.1 Shewanella sp. SG44-6
TTGGTTGGCACTCAGGCAGAGCAGCCCGAGATACCTCCAATGCTTTAAGCATAAATGCCTTGTCTAGATCCATCTAAAGTATCCTTTTAAACTTTTGGTATACATTAACAAATCTATGCCAAAAGAGGTGTAATAAAGTTGAGTTCACTAAAGAATCAAACAAGGAATGGGGCAACTGTGAGTTACATTGGGAAGTGTTCATTTTCATATGTTTCAACTAATGAAATCCATTTTTCGAGCTCAGAACCTTCCGCGGTATTAGGTATTGCATCAAACAATCCTTCAATTTTCTTTAATGCTGCACGATACTCATCATCAGAACTCAGGGGCGTATCTTCGCAATCCGTGACAATCTCATTTCCAACAGAAGGAGAATCAAGCCATTCAGCTAAGTCATCAGGTATTGGTGCCGTTACGTCACATTTTGAGAGCAATATATTGAGTTTAGTATTCTTCATTATCAATTCTTCTCTTTGAATCGTCACCGTTACAGCAGCCACTCTGTAGTATGACTGAAATTGGGTCTAATTTATCCTGACACTTTGGGGGCATAAACGTTTTAGCAGGTTTAATGCAGAATCCCTATATCTTTAAAAAATAAAGGTCTAGCTAAAACTACTTACTCACTCTTTAACACAAATTTTTTTACTCTCAGTGAGAGCAAAAAGGTTTGTTTCGCACTACCCTGTAGCTGATGATATCTGGGTTACAGAGCATTTAAGACAATTTAATAAATAAGCAATGTTTGAAACATTTGTTTGATTAAACTGTTATATTTCGCACTCACTGACTGCGAGCCATTTTCAACAGCCTAATTATTCGCTCTCTGCTGTAGCGAAATAATTACAGCTTTGGCAGTGTTTGTGCCTCAACTGACACTGTTACTGCCAATCGAGACAGATTGTTAATTTAGGTTTAAAGTTTATTTATTAACCACACCCGATCATCAAATTTGATATTCAATTCTCTCAATATCCTTAAGCAATGCTGCAACGTTTATATCTTTGCCGTAACGACTGAAAGTGATGTTGGGATTAGCGTGACCGACGATTTGAGCAACGATGTGCTCGCTGATATCCAGTTGCTTCATTTCATCGATAAACGTGTGTCTGAAGCCGTATGCTGTTGGACGCTTATTTGCTTGCATACCTATTTCGTTTTGAAGCTTTGCCAGCTGTTTGCAGTAGTTTTTTGACCAGTCTTCGTTTATACCAACGGGTTTATAATCAAACAGCTGGGTATGTGTTGATTTTCGCTGAGTAACGAATGCCATAAAGCCTTGTTCAAGTAATGCGTTATGAATTGGCACATAGCGCTTGGCATTGAGGTTCTTTAATCGTTGTAAAGCGCCACTGTCATCAACGCTAATGCATTGTATGCCGTCGATTAGCTTGATATCGGCGGGTTTGAGCTGGCAGGCTTCTGAGGGCCTTAAACCACCATAAAGCATCAAACGGGTGACCCACTTGAAATCGATTGTTGAAGCCTTGAATGATGAGCTGCGAAGTAGGCGTTTAAGTTCAATGTGCGTCCAGCGGTCTCTAGCTTGATTCGGTTTAGCTTTTGGTTTTTGACCTACAGTAACGCTTTCAAAGGGGTTGTGGTTGCAATAGTTCATTAGTTGGCACCATTTAAAGAACTGGAATACAGCAGCTAAGTACTCTTTATTGCTTTTGTAGCTTCGGCCTTGAATCAGTAAAGCATCTCGATAGGTCATCGCATCAGCGCTGGTGATATCGTGCACACATTTGCTCTCAGCGTTAGTTTTGGATCTTGATTTATCTTTTGATGATACGGTATCAATAAAATGCCTAGTACGCTGCTCAAGTTGCTTGATAGACAGCGACCTAATAGCCGATTTTTGTTTTGAGATAATAAATGAGGTTAACGCCTCATCTAACGCTAAGACAGGCTTTGCTTGCGCAACAGCTGTGGTTTCACGATGCTCTGACAACTTAGTGTCTCTGATTGGTATGGAATGAGGTTTTTGCGTGATGTTGAACGTAATATCAGAATCATCAGCATCAAACTGAGCTCTGAGATGGTTAATGACCTCATCAACGTAGCGAATAAAGTCATTAATACGGGTTTTATGGTCAATAGACTTGATGATTTTTTTGAGTGTTCCGGCAACATCAATGTTACGGATGACCGCTTCTGCTCTGTCACGAGTCAGTAAGGAGACTTTTACGTCAAAGGGGTAGCCCTTGTCGCGTAAATATTTGGATAAACAGATACGTGTGAAGTATACGTTGTTGGGTGCTCGATAAAGATACATTGTCTGAGTCAATCCTTATGGAGAGCCCCTCAAACGCCAGAAACAAAAAAAGCCGTTGATAATCAACGGCTTTTCTCATATTTAATGTGGCGGAGGGATAGGGATTTGAACCCAAGAACCAGACACATAATAAAATTAAAAATCATTTAAATCAATAACTAATAGAAAATCACATCTCAAATAATGATCATTCGTAGTCGATATATGACATTTAAATATTTATCGAGTAGGTTGTCAATGATTAACGCCTCAAACACCAACCTCACCAAGTCCGAGTGCTTTGACTTGATAGTGCCCCTGATATTTCAAAGGAATGAAAAGCGTCAGGCAGCGATAAGATCGCACTAAGATAGCCTCTATATGTGTTTGCACGCTGTTATTTTAAAAAGCACGACGATTTGACAGCTAAATGACAGACGAAGTAGATGAATTTGTTGATTGATTTTTATTTGACTGCCAAAGCAGTCAAATTATTTAGGCTCGCCTATTAACTGGCGGAAGGCTCATATGTGTTAGCTTACGCAGCATCCAGCTTAGAAATCAAACTGGAGTAATATTCGTCAGGAGTTGTCGACTGTTGATTTATAAATCGATCAATCATAGTCATTTCTACTAGTTGTTTAGGTATAGATTTATAGTCTGAATGCCGCTTGCAGATATAATAGATGATATTTAAAGACAAACTAGCCAGCAATTTCCCATAATTGTTTAAAATAGGGCATAAATTTGAAGTATCTTGGGCCAATAAAGCAGGTCGAGATATCTCTTGTTTTTTTAGATTAATAAATGAAATTATTGCCTTTTTATTTATGGTCGAACTCTTTTTAGGATCAAAAAACCGCTCACCGCTAACATTCGTAATGAATTTTTTATTACTTTCTCTAAATATGAGCTCTAATCTTAACAGCCTACCCCCTAAGTTTTTAAATTGCTCGTAAGAAAATTCAATTTCTTGGAGTATTTCGTCTGGCATGCTTTGTTCTAAGAGCATGCTTTCAATTTGTTCTATAGTTGAAAACTTAGTGAAAACGTCATTTTCCCAACTATATCCTTTGGTAAATAATATATATGGTGAGTCAAAATTTCTTACATCATCAAAGTCAAGATCTCTATCCTTAACAACTATAGTGTTTGCAACTTCTCCGGCTATAATTTTCTCACAAATAGCATTTGACGCAGTTTTAGAGCCAAGTGCCCTAAATTCTACTTTTTTACTGTAGTTATAGCTTTTAAAAACTCCACTCCAAAACTTAATATCCACGGATTTAGTGTTAAATTTACCCTCTTCTACTTCTTGAACCGAAAAAGATTTGTTACCACCTTCGGTATAAACAATTACTTCTGCGCCATAAAAAAGAGGTAAGTTCGATATTCCAGTGTTAGTTCTCGTAAATGACATTAAAACATCTTCTCCATATCAAACACCTTTTCATCAAAGATGCTAACTACATCTGGAGAATGGGTTGCAAAAATAATTTGTGAATTAGGGTTAATTGCTCTTAAATTTTCAACCAAGCTTTCTTGCCAGCGAATATGTAAAGAAAGTTCAGGCTCATCTGCAATATATACCCAAGGTTGCTTTTCCTGTAGGAGAGCTTCTCCCAAAACTATAAGTAATTGTTTCTCACCTGAAGATAATCTATGTATTGGGAGGTCTTTACCTGACTGAGTCGTGACTTGTAGTTCGTTACGATCGTTAATGGTAAATGTTTTACGTTGCATCATTGAATTAATGATGTTCAAAAAAGTATCTCTTGGTCGGAAAATATTTTCCCTTTTTTTAATTGACTCATTCCATTCATCTACAATGTAATCAATTCGCTCAGTTCCAATTAACACAGAAATATCTGTCGTGTTTAATGCAAACTTTTCATCAGGCGAATGTAGCTTTTCTTGAGCTTTACCTAGGGCATCGAAATGACTATCTAATTTACCTGTAAATTCTTTAGGTTCAACTTTGAATTGTTCAAAAATACCTTTAAGAGCTTTCTTTTCATTTTCAATGTCGATCTTTTTTGCTGTAGAAAAAAATGGTTTGTTACTTTTTCTGTATAGCATTGATAGAAAAACTTCTTTTTGGAAGTTAACAAATTGCTCTGAAGCCTCTTTACCCAAACTAGAAAAATATCTAACTAATCTATTTGATAACTCTTTGAGCTTTCGATCCACACTAGATACTGGCTCATCGGAATCTCGGTCCTCATGGCTCACATTAGAGCGATGAACAGATAACCAGCTTACGTTTGATAATTTTTTTAGTGAAGAAGAAACACTATAGCCTTGCCTTCGATATAGCTCCCGTTCAAGTATGTGCCTAGGGTAGCGTCTTATCATCATTTGCTCTTCATAGTCATCAAGAGACATGACTAATGGTTTTTCACTTGCCGATTCTTTAATTTCATAAACAATTGATGAAAACGGTCTATCTTTTTCTGTTGCCTTACTGATTGTAATTGATGGCTTTTTTCTGCTGCTTTTTGATTTAAGTCTAATAGTGATTTTGCTAAACTCTAACCTATCCAATTCATGGAAGTTAGCAGTCAATGCTGATACAACAATATTTATAGCTGTTGTTTTCCCAGATCCATTTATTCCGATAATAAAATTAACGTCATCATGGAAATCAAACTCCAGAGTTCTTTCACCCCAGAAACCGTCCACTTTTACACTGTCTATATAGTTCATTGACAACCTTGTTTTAAAAGTAAGCTAACAGCTTATTGAATGTCGTACCATTCAATGCCGGCCGTTTAAGTTATTGATTAATAACATCCTACATTTGCTATCTTATTGATGTAAAGCAATTAATTGTATCAAGCAGACAAAAACAAACCGAGATTGCGCGTAAAGTAAGATATGCCTTGACGGTAATAAAAATTTAAGCAAATAAAATCAGATAATTATGATTTATCTATTTTTAATACGATGCAACTAAAGAACGATTTTCAATCAATTTTTATCATAAATTGATGAAACACCATTATAAATGTACATAAAAACAGTGTAGACCACATAAAAGTGTGCATATTGATTTTATCTTTCAGGCTTTTGACTTTTTCACATGCGCAGCATGTGGCTGTCGGGGTTAAGGGGTTCTCCCCTTGCCCGTAGC
>NZ_JACJER010000202.1:0-5380 GCF_014164185.1 Shewanella sp. SG44-6
CCACACTTGGAAAGGTTAACATGTCCCAATTACAAGATAGTTTTGGTCGAAGGTTTCACTATTTACGAATGTCAGTCACTGACGTTTGTAACTTCAAATGTTCCTATTGTTTGCCAGATGGGTATAAACCCGATGGCAAACCGAGCTTTTTAACCCTCAATGAGATTGAAAATCTTGTTGCAGGCTTTGGCGCCGTTGGCACTCAAAAAGTTCGTATCACTGGTGGTGAGCCCACTCTGCGCAAAGATTTCACTGATATTGTGCGGATTGTTGCGGCGAATCCCAATATTAATACCGTAGCAATGACCACCAATGGTTATCGTTTACAGCAGAATGCTAAAGAATGGTATGAAGCTGGTTTACGGCGTATTAATGTTTCCGTTGATAGCTTAGATCCTAAAATGTTTTATCAAATTACCGGCGAAAATAAGTTTGATCTTGTTATGCGCGGTATTGATGCTGCATTGGAAGCGGGTTTTGAGCGGGTTAAAGTCAACGCCGTATTACTTAAAGGCTTAAACGATAAAGATTTACCACGGTTTTTACAGTGGATTAAACATATACCTATTGATTTACGCTTTATTGAGTTAATGGAAACGGGCTTGGGTCGCGACTACTTTAATGCGCATCATTTAGCTGGCGTTGATATCAAAAAACAACTTGAGCAGCAAGGCTGGTTATACGATTTACCGAGCGTTGATGATGGTCCTGCACAGAACTTTAGTCATGCCGACTACCAAGGTCGTATCGGGCTAATTATGCCCTATGCTAAAAACTTCTGTGCCAGCTGCAATCGCTTGCGCGTATCAGCCAAAGGTAAATTACATTTATGCTTATTTACTGAAAATGGCCTAGATTTGCGCGATTTATTGCAAGACACTTCACAGCAAGATGAGTTAATCACTCGGTTACACGGTCAATTAGCGCAGAAAAAAGAAACCCATTATCTACATCAAGGTATTACCGGTGTGACTCAGCATCTTGCCTCTATTGGTGGTTAAGCGGTTATTGAGCTAAACCGACTGATGCGGACATTTTTGTGACGCTCAGTCGATAGACATTGAATTTTTATTAAGGCAGTAGCATGAGCAATCGTTTTACCCATATTAACGCCGATGGCAATGCCCATATGGTTGATGTCACTGAAAAAGCCGTCACTGAGCGCGAAGCCCGCGCAGAAGCCTTTATTGATATGGCTCCCACTACCTTAGCGATGATTATGAATGGCAGCCATCACAAAGGTGATGTGTTTGCTACCGCACGTATTGCCGGTATTCAAGCGGCTAAAAAAACTGCTGATTTAATACCTTTATGTCATCCGTTAATGCTGACTAAAGTGGAAGTTGAGCTTGAAGCTCAGCCTGAGCACAATCGTGTGCGCATTACTAGTTTATGTAAGCTATCGGGTAAAACCGGTGTAGAAATGGAAGCGCTAACGGCTGCTTCTGTCGCTGCCTTAACTATTTACGATATGTGTAAGGCTGTACAAAAAGACATGATTATTTCTCAAGTTCGTTTGCTTGAAAAACGCGGCGGTAAATCTGGCCATTTTCAAGCTTAAGCTGCCTTATACTGCCTTATATGAGCTAACGTTCATCCAATATGTTTTATGAATAAATGCATTGAGAGACCACTATGATCCAAGTGTTATTTTTTGCGCAAATTCGCGAATTACTCGATACCGCTAAAGTCGAACACAGTGCCGACAATATAGACACCGCCGAAGCATTACGTGCTGCGCTTGCTGCCACTGATGATAAGTGGGCTAAAGTGTTGGCATCAGACAAATTGCTGGTGGCGATTAATCAAACCATGAGCCAATGGGATTCGCCTGTAAATGACGGTGATGAAGTGGCCTTTTTCCCTCCGGTCACAGGAGGGTAATATGAAACAGAGCAATCAAATTATTGTCCGTGTGCATGCTGAAGATTTTAGCGTTGCCGATGAGTATGCGCTCTTGGCTTGCGATAATCAGGATGGTGCAGTAGTCAATTTTGTTGGCAAAGTTCGTGACTTTAATGATGGCTGCGCCGTAACCGATCTAACCCTAGAGCATTATCCTGGAATGACAGAGTCGGTTTTATTACAGATTAGCCAGCAGGCTTGTGAGCGGTGGCCGTTAAACAAAGTGACCATTATTCATCGAGTGGGTACGCTAACACTTGGTGAGCAAATAGTCTTTATCGGTGTCACCAGTGCCCATCGTAAAGCCGCTTTTGCAGCGTGTGAGTTTTTAATCGACTTCTTAAAAACCAAAGCCCCTTTTTGGAAACTGGAAGCGGGCGATACTGGCAGTAAGTGGGTTGAAGCGCGTGATAGCGATCAACAAGCGGCTCAAATGTGGAAAAAGTAATATTGTTCCGTATTACTGGTATACAGTAAGGATAATCTCTCAATGCCTTTCATTAATAGCATTACTCCAATTTTTTATCGGCTGGTAAAGTATATTAACGCAAGTGGTATGGCGGCGTTACTGGCGACGGTTGGTGTGATTGGGTTCAGTTCCGCAAGCTTGGCCAGCGATGCTCCGGCCATTGCTGCAGCGGCTAATATTAAGTTTGCAGTAGATGAAATCGCGACGCGTTTTCAACAGCAAACAGGCTTGGAACTGCGGATTAGTTATGGTTCATCGGGTAATTTTATCACCCAAATTCAGCATGGCGCTCCATTTGAGATGATGCTCAGTGCTGATGAAGGTTATATTGATAAGTTACATCAAGCGGGCTTTACTCAAGACGAGGGCATTGTTTATGCCATCGGACGTTTAGCTCTTGCTGCTCCTAAGGCTTCGCCATTGATTTTAGACCCAGAGCTTGTGGGCTTAAGGCAGTTAATCGATGATGGAAAGCTATCTCGTTTCGCCATTGCCAATCCAGATCATGCACCTTATGGAGTGAGTGCCCGTGAAGTTCTCAAGGCAAAAGGTTTATGGGATGCACTCCAGCCGATGCTGATCTTAGGTGAGAATGCCGGACAAGCGACCCAATTTACCATTAGTGGTTCCACTCAAGGCGGTATAGTGCCGTTATCCTTGGTGTTAACACCTGAGTTTGCTAAGCGCGGTAACTACGTGATTATTCCAGACGTGTTATTTCAACCTCTTAATCAACGGATGGCATTGATGCCACAGGCATCTGAAACGGCCGAGCTATTCTATCAATACATGCAATCTAATGAGGCGCGGCAAGTGTTAACGCAATTTGGATTTAACTTACCTAAGCCTGTCGTTAAGCAGGGTGACTAATGGATTGGCAAGCGCTGTGGCTGTCGGTAAGATTAAGTTGTTTTACCGTTGTAGTGTTAATTCCGCTGGCCATAGTGGTTGGGCGATGGTTAGCGTACCGTCAGTTTAAGGGCAAGTCATTGCTTGAGGCTCTGATCATGGCACCATTAGTATTGCCCCCGACTGTTATTGGCTATTACTTATTGGTCGGTTTAGGCAATCAGAGCATGATTGGCCAGTGGGTTGAACAATTAACAGGTCAACAACTGGTGTTTCATTTCTCAGGGTTAGTCATAGCCTCTATTATTGTTAATATTCCCTTTGCTGTTCAGCCTATTCAACGTGCGTTTGAAACTATTCCTATCGATATTCGCGACGCTGCGGCTTGTTGTGGTATGAGCCGATTACGGATTTTTTTTCGAGTTGAGTTACCCATGATTTGGCCTGGTGTATTAACCGCCCTAGTACTGTGTTTCTCCCATGTGCTGGGTGAATTTGGTGTGGTGTTAATGCTGGGCGGTAACATTGCGGGTGAAACTAAAACTATCTCAATAGCCATTTATGATAGTGTGCAGGCATTCGATTTTGATTCGGCAGGGATGATGTCTTTAGTCTTATTGTTGTTTGCGGTAAGCGCATTAGCACTCACTACCAGTATGTCGAGGCGTTTAGGAGGGCATTATAATGCCTCGCCACGCTGATCTTACTTGTGATATTTCACAAACACTACCTATTCCATTAAAAGCGCATTTTAGTTGCCAAGCGGGTGAGGTCTTAGCGGTTGTTGGCCCATCGGGTGGTGGTAAAACAACACTACTGAGAATGATTGCTGGTTTGACATTACCGCAACAGGGGCAGATTCATTGTGGTGAACAGTTGTGGTTTGATGCACAACAGTCTATTTCACTCACACCACAGCAACGACATATTGGTTATATGCCGCAGCATTTTGGTTTGTTTCCGCATTTATCGGCGTTAGATAATGTCATTTCTGGGCTTGATCATGTGCCCAAAGCCTTAAGAAAGCAACGTGCACTAGATTGGTTGGAACGTGTCAATTTGCATGGATTACCTGATCGTTTACCCGCACAATTATCGGGTGGACAGCGCCAACGAGTTGCGCTTGCGCGAGCGCTGGCACGTGAGCCGGCTATTTTGTTATTAGATGAGCCCTTTTCTGCGGTAGATAAAGAAACTCGTGAGCGCTTATACATAGAGTTAGCGCGTTTGAAGCAACAACTATCCATACCGGTAATTATGGTAACCCATGATATTCACGAGGCCTTGTTACTGGCCGATAAAATGATATTAATTAGTCAGGGTAGGATGCTGCAACAAGGCAAGCCCTTTGAGGTGTTATCTCATCCTAATGATGAGGCGGTTGCGAGACAGATGGGCTTGAGAAATATTTTTGATGGCCAAGTTGTGTCACAAGATATTGAACGCAACATCACTCAGTTTACACTGGGTGATGAACTCATCGTCTGTGATAGCGCCCCCACATTAGAGATTGGTCAAGCTATTCGTTGGGTTATTCCCAATCAAGGGATTCGCTTTAATGCCATTAGCAGTGGTCGTCTGTGCAAGAGCATAAATAAGTTAGAGGTCTTCATTGAATCTGTATTGATAATGGGCGAATCCTCTCGGGTGATCGCATCAGTTGTTGGCATAGGGTCAATCATTAATGCTGATGTACCAACTCATTTAGTGCAAAAGTTATCAATCGCGGCAGGAGTGCAAACGACCATAGCGCTCAAGTCAGACCAAATTCATATTTTAAATATCAGAGACAGTTGATCTTTTAAGATGAATGCAGCCAGAAGGGGACGGCTAAACGATTTTTCCCTTTAGTTATAAGGTATTTTCTCAGAATGGCTAAGTGCCACAACTTATGTCGTATTAGAAACTGTTTATCTCGAACCCAATTTAGCCATCAATGTTCAACAGCCCTTTGTCTTAACTTGGATCGTTAATTTATTTTAAATAACTTTTTAGCTCAGTTTGCTGCGCCGATTAGCTTGTGAGACGCATCAGTGCCGAATAAGATAACACAGCCTACTATTGGCGCGAGTTTGATCACTCTATTCGATCTTTTATACTGATTTTATGTCATAAAATGGCGCTTCAGCATCATTTAAAATGGTATTTATGATCAAT
>NZ_JACJER010000203.1:0-5312 GCF_014164185.1 Shewanella sp. SG44-6
GTGCTGCCAAATGAGGCTTGCCCGTGTCGAATCAAATAAATTGCTGCCATGTCGTGTCTCTGACTGAGTAAAAGAATGATGACTCAATAGGTAAACAATGAATCGTTGCTAACTTAAATGTAATTTCAGCCGTTTAATCTGCTGTATCACATCGTTTATTTGATTGTCATAACGGTCATTTTGCATGCGTTTTACGCTATATCGAATCTACTTGACTATGCTAATGCCAACATCTAAATTGAACAAATGAATAGTTCTAATACCCTACTATTTATAATTTAAATAGTATGCCCATCTTAGGTGGTGTTAATGCACAGTAAGGGATCACTGGAGTAAATATGAAAATTGATTTGAATTTGTTTGTGGTGTTTGATGCAATCTATTGCGAAGGTAATATCACTAAAGCGGCATCGGTATTGAATCTATCCCAGCCGGCTGTGAGTCACTCGCTGGGTAAATTACGCACTCATTTTGATGATGCTTTATTTATCAGGCAAGGTAATGAAATGCGCCCGACTCCGGTGGCAAAGAATGTAATAGATGATGTGCGCGAAGCCTTGCACCAATTACAAGTATGTTTAGTGCAATCTAGACAGTTTGAGCCATTAACCTCACGCAAAAGCTTTTCATTATCCTTACACGGTTCTTTAGAACCTTACTATTTACCTATCTTGCAACAAAGCTTGTCGTTAGAGTCGCCAGCAATCAATTTAAGCAGTAATAAGCGAGTAAGACGCACAGAACTTGAAAACAAACTGGCCAGTGGCGACATCGATTTGGCCATTGATACCTTAATCCCTGTCAGCAATAATATTATGCATACGCAATTAGAGTTAGATCAACTGGTTGTTATTGCGCGTAAAAATCACCCTGCTATTAACAACGTACTCGATTTAGAGACTTATTTGCGCCTAGAGCATGTATTGGTGTCATCTCGCTCAACCGGGCCTAGTTTGGAAGATTTTGAACTGTCACGTATCGGTTTACATCGTAAAATATCCCTACGGTGTCAGCATGCGTTATCGGCGTGTAGAGTGATCTTAAATAACGACATGTTACTGACATTACCGAAAACGGCCGCTGCCATGTACGGTCAAATGCTTGATATCGCCATTTACCCTATGCCAGTTGAATTACCCGATATTGGGGTGCATTTATACTGGCATATTAATGTCGACAAAGAGCCAGCGAATAAATGGCTCAGAAACAAAATGATTATTGCAGCAACAAATACAAGAATCACACCTTAATCGAAATCCATAATGGGTAAACAAACAGCTGCAACCAAAAGCCGACTGACATATCCTGCGCAACATAGTAAACAGATAATATTATCCACTATGTCGAGCAGCTTAATCACTACACAGGCATGGCCATGGGCCACTAACGTCAAATATTATGAGAATAATGAGCCAAATTTTACGCGCTTAGGTCATCACTTTTGTCGGTGTAACGTGCTTCTGAGCATCCGAAAGCTGGTTATGTAAATGCGAGGTATCAGTGGCTTTAGCTAAAGACAATTAGGCTATGTTATCTAGACGTGGGATCGTTAAGTATTAATAAATAACAGCACAACAATTATGATACAAATTAGCCAGCGAAGAGTGAGATTAATGTAATCATCCTTGATTATATTTTACTATTAACAATTATCTATCCAATCAATAATATCGACATCTTCTATCAAGGTTTTTAGATTGCTTTTTGCAAATTCATCAAGTTGACCAGACAAAAATACTTTCACTACATACATAATGAGCCCCAACTTTTGGTCTGTTAAGCCTTTTGCGGCAAAGTCAGGCTTGTCTTGCATTAAAATGATTTGACATAATTCCAGCGGGTAGCCCCATAGCGTCAATATATACACAGTTAACGAGGTTGCTTCATCGAGTATCATTTTATTATCATCGGCATCGATATTAATAAATTCATTTGCTTCAGCAATAAACACTAAACGACCAATGCCACTGAGTAACGAAGCAATAAACACATTATCAAGTTGAACGGCTTTAAAGCCCAATGACTGGCTTAACTGGCGACTAAGTTTTGAATAATTAAAAGCCCACTCATTAACCTTTTTGTGAATTTCTATGGGTAATTTTGGCGCAATACAATTATTGACAAGCATAGATATTACAATGGTTTCTGTCATTTTAAGACCTAATCTTTTGATGGCCTCTTCTAACGAAACGGTTTTACTGTGGTAGCCTATAAAAGCCGAATTGGCGATTTGAATAATTTTTGCCGCAATAAACGCTTCTTGCTTAATAAGGTCTGCAGTTTGTCCAATATCAACTTCATCAATGGCAAATAATGTTCTTAACTGTGCAGCTATTTCGGGTAACGGAAAAAAATAGCCAATTCGACCTAATTTGTTACGCATTTCTAAACTAAAATTAAGCGAATCGAGGCGTTCCAAACAAAAGAACACATCTTCTAAATCAGCTGCTGCAAAGGGTTTTTTTAGTACAAAATGCGACACTTCACTAACTTTTGAGACCACATCTTCGGCGGTATCGCCAGTGAGTAATACTCTTACTGATGAGGGAATAATCGCAGCTATTTCTTCAAGAAGCTCATCGCCATTTTTTTCAGGCATAAGGTAATCGCAAAATATTGCATCGGGCAACACCCCATGAGGCAATGCATCTTGCCAACTTAGGGCATCTTCACAAATATAAAAGTCCCAGTTTGGCTGAGCTCGTCGAGCGGTGCGTTGCAGTGCTTTAAGCATAAACATATCATCATCGATGAACAGCACAGATAATTTTTTCATATTCCCCCCATTACCGCAGCAATTGATGCGTCGGCATTGGCAATCAACCGAGTAAAACTGTCTTCATCTTGAGGCCGAGCAATAAAGTAGCCTTGAATGACATCACAGTTAAGTTTTTCAAGGATCAACATTTGCTCAATGTGCTCTACCCCCTCCACAACAACTTTCATGCCTAAGTCGTGGGCCATTCGGGTAATATTACCGACCATGCTTTGAGTATTTAAATTGTCTGAGATATCAATAATTAGCGACCGATCAATTTTTAACACATCAATAGGCAGTTTTGAAAGATAAGATAAGGATGAGTAACCAGTACCAAAATCATCAATGGCAATACTGATACCGGCATTTTTTAATCGAGTTAATTTTTCTGCACTTTCTTCAATATTATCAACTAACCATGACTCGGTAAGTTCAAATTCCAGAGTCGACATATCAATATCAAATCCTGCTAATAATGCTTCCACTCTGGGAATAAAATCGGCATGGGATAGCTGTTTCCCCGATATATTTATTGCGACTTTATCGAGTTTGATACCTTTTTGGGTCCAATTTGATATTGCCATGCACGCAGCATGAATGACCCAATAACCTAGCTCTATAATTTGCCCTTCTCGCTCCGCTATCGGAATAAACACCACAGGGGAAATATTGCCTAATTGTGGATGTTCCCAGCGAAGCAACACTTCACAGCTGGTAATTTTGCGCTGATTTAAATCAAACTTAGGCTGAAAATGCAAATAGAGTTGTTGATTGTCGACCGCGTGGAATAAGGCTTTGCTGATAAACAGTTGCTTGCGTTTTTGCTCAATAATTGCCGCATCATAGCGCATAAAGAAATGCGAATGACCCGTTCTGTGTAAACGATTAGAGATTAACGCATTGCTAAGTAATTGGGCGGCATTATCACCATCTTCTCTGGCGATACAATACGTGACGACCAGTTCAACTCTGACTGATTTGTCTGAATAACTAGTATGACTAAAGGGGGCGATAAAATCAGTGAGTTGTTTGTGTAAATCATGCTCGTTGGTAAAATTATCCATGAGCAACACAAAATGCTCATTAGTCAAAAAAGCTAACGCTGAGGAAGATATTTTAGACTGAGTAAATAAGGTTAACGCAATATCATCAAATAACTTTTCAGTCGCCACCGGGCCAATTATCTCAGTCCAATAACTGTAATTTTTAAGGTGGATGGCCACCATCGCAAATGGCTTGACGGTCTCGAGCAGTGAATCAGCTAAATTAACGATTTCGTTTTGATCTAAAAATGAGGCTAATTGTTTTCTATATGGCAATGCACCATCATTTTTATTCATAAATTGTAGTTCAAAAAAGCGCGATTTATCTGTCGTTTTCTTCAACACGAATTCGACATTTTTGCCAGTGGTTGCCTTTAGCACCACGTTATCAATATTGCTACTAAATAGCGTTAACAGACATTCATAGGAGCAAAATGGAAACACATCGGCGATTAAAATACTGCTGGAATCTAGATTAAATATTTGCTTGGCAACACCATTAACTCTGCCGATCTGGCCGTTAGGATAAAGTTCAATCAGGGCTTCTGCGCTATTGGCCATTAATTGATTGACTTCATTTTCGTCAAAGTGTTTGTTGTAAGCAATAAAAGCGGCTTCAACCTCGGAATAAAGAAGCGTTTCATCCCAGGGTTTTTGTAAAAAACGAAACACAGTACCAGAATTAAGTAACGCTAATACTGAACTAAAATCAGTAAAACCACTGAGGATCATGCACAGACTTGTAGGATATTGCGCTTTTATGGCCGCCAATAATTGCGAGCCGTTCATTACTGGCATTCTAAAATCAGAAATAATCACCTGACAATGTTCTTGAGCCATGATGTTGAGCGCGTCATAACCACTGGTTGCAGTAAATACCCGATAGCCTGCACGAGCAAACAATCGTTTTAATGCCCGTAAAATGGCCTCTTCATCATCAACAATCAACAGCTTATTCGTCATATTTCTACCAGTTAATTAAAAAATTTATCTACCGCTGAACGCAATTGCTCATTATCGAATGGTTTTGGTAATACGGCATCTGCGCCTAGATCTAATGCTTTTTGCAATTCAATTTCAGATAACCCTGACACCACTAAAATTTTTAAATGGTTTAGCTCTGGTTGTTGGCGGATAAACTGCAGAACTTCAAAACCGTCTAATCCAGGCATAGATAAATCGAGTGTAACAAGGTCAGGTTTATCGCTAAGCACTTTAACCCCAGCCTGAAATCCATCAGATGCAAATGAAAATTCATAGCCGCTGGGTATCAATACGCGGCGGATCGCATTTCTAATTTCAATTTCATCGTCAATAATTAAAATGCGCTTGGGCTGTTCTTTCACTGAATCAATTTGGTTAGAGTGACTTAATAACTCCTCAGGCATAGGCATTGATGTTTCTAATGAGCTCATAATGTCCTTAATTTCTCGCTTGTCTTATTTGTCTCTTAGATTAAGTTATGCTATAACGGTTAATTAATCAAGATATATGATGGATAACATTCTATG
>NZ_JACJER010000204.1:0-5149 GCF_014164185.1 Shewanella sp. SG44-6
AAAAAGCAAATATTTATACCAAGATTACAGCTTACAGGTGCTGTTATCCGGCTTACGTCATCACTGGCGCGGTAACGCACTGGCAAGTCCCTATATGAAACTGATTGAAGTAGATAAAAACCAACAATTACAAAAAACACTCGCCGCGTATCTTGAACATATGGGTGATATACAAACCTGTGCTAACAGTCTATTTATCCATAGAAACACATTACGTTATCGATTAGATAAAATTCAAACCATCACCAATATTGATTTGCACAGCTTTAATGGATTACTGAGTTTGTATTTAGGTCAGCTCATCCACCAGCCCAGCGCTTAGTTGTGCATTAGTACAAAAATAGTCTATTTGAGCATTGTTATTAGTGCGGATGAACAAAGTAATTTATCACTAAAGGTTTACTATGATGAATAACTAAACCACTCCAATAACAATAAATAACGAGTACTCTATGGGACTAATCTTGATCTTACTCGGCGTGATCGCCTTCATCGTCATCGCCACCTCCAGATTCAAACTTCACCCTTTTTTAACCCTTATCTTAGCGTCGTTTCTCACCGCATTTGCTTATGGCTTACCCAGTAACGAAATCGCTAAAACCATCACAGGTGGTTTTGGTGGAATTTTAGGTTATATAGGCCTAGTCATTGTATTAGGAACAATTATTGGCACTATCCTTGAAAAAAGCGGCGCAGCAATCACCATGGCAGATGTTGTCATTAAATTGTTTGGTCAACGCTTTCCAACCTTAACCATGTCAATGATTGGCTATTTGGTGTCTATCCCTGTGTTTTGTGATTCAGGGTTTGTGATTTTAAACTCATTAAAGCAATCAATGGCTAACCGCATGAAAGTGTCTCAGGTTGCCATGAGTGTCGCCCTAGCAACTGGGTTATATGCCACTCATACCTTTGTACCGCCAACGCCAGGCCCTATTGCAGCTGCTGGTAACTTAGGCCTTGAATCACAACTAGGGTTAGTTATTGCCGTCGGTGTGTTTGTTGCCGCGATTGCCGCTTTTGCAGGTATGTTATGGGCCAACCGTTTTGCTAACGAACAACCTGACGGCGAAGGGGCTGAAGAACTTAATGCACAACTACCAGACTTTGACGATCTGAAAAAGGCATACGGCGAATTACCTAGCCCGCTAAAAGCCTTTGCGCCAATTTTTGTGCCTATTATCTTCATTTGTTTAGGTTCTATTGCCAATTTCCCTTCAAAACCGCTTGGTGAACAAGGTTTATTCGATTTATTAGTCTTTTTAGGCCAACCGGTAAACGCCTTAATGATTGGCTTATTTTTATCATTATTTTTACTTAAAGGGACTGAAAAAGTTAAAGAATTTAGTGAGCGTATTAGCCAAGGCTTAGTGGTTTCGGCGCCAATTCTATTGATCACCGGTGCTGGTGGAGCCTTCGGTGCGGTGTTAAAAGCCACTGAAATTGGTGCATTTTTGGGTAGCAGTTTATCGGCATTGGGCGTGGGTATTTTTATGCCATTTATCGTCGCGGCCGCGCTCAAATCGGCACAAGGATCATCAACCGTTGCCTTAGTCGCCACCTCGGCCTTAGTGGCACCATTGTTAGGCGATATAGGCTTAGCCTCAGAAATGGGCCGCGTTCTTACCGTTATGGCCATTGGTGCAGGGGCAATGACAGTGTCACATGCCAACGACAGTTTCTTCTGGGTTGTAACTCAGTTTAGCCGCATGAGCGTCAAACAAGCTTACCGCGCGCAAACCATGGCGACATTAATTCAAGGTATCACGGCGATGATCACCGTTTATCTACTGAGCTTAATTTTACTGTAATTTATTATTCAGAGTCTTATATGAAAATCGTTATTGCTCCAGATTCATTTAAAGAAAGCTTAAGTGCCCTTGAAGTGGCTAATGCCATTGAAGATGGCTTTAAACAGGTGTTTCCTGATGCACAATATTGCAAAGTGCCGATGGCTGACGGCGGTGAAGGTACAGTACAAGCCATGGTTGATGCTACTCAAGGGCAAATCATTAATCTTACTGTTACTGGCCCGCTGGGGTTACCTGTTGACGCTTTTTACGGTGTGTTGGGGCAACTCGATGAAGACGGCAAGCAAACTGCAGTGATTGAAATGGCAGCGGCATCAGGGCTACATCTGGTGCCCGTCAATCAACGCAATCCGTTATTGACCACCAGCTTTGGCACAGGTGAATTAATTGCCGATGCGTTAAATCGCGGCATCCGTCATATTATCTTAGGTTTAGGCGGCAGTGCCACCAATGATGCAGGCGCAGGAATGATGCAAGCATTAGGGGTAACACTGAGCAATATGGCTAATGAGCCACTGCCTTTTGGTGGCGCAGCCCTTGCCGCATTGCATCATATTGATGTTCAGTCGTGCCATCCTGCCATAAAAGAGTGTGTTATTGAGGTCGCTTGCGATGTCGATAACCCATTGTGTGGTCCTCGCGGTGCCAGTGCGATTTTTGGTCCACAAAAAGGGGCCACAACCGAGATGATTGAACAGCTCGATCATGCTCTAGGCCATTTTGCTCACACGGTTAATCAACAACTTTATCAATCTGTTGATACTCAGTGCCAACTGCACCCTGGGGCTGGCGCGGCTGGAGGTATGGGGTTTGGCGTGATGACAATATTAAATGCCTCCTTAAAACCTGGGGTCGATATTGTCACCAACAGTGTAAAATTAGCAGAGTATTGCCACAATGCCGATTTAGTCATCACAGGTGAAGGTCGTATTGATGGTCAAACTGTGTTTGGTAAAACCCCCATGGGCGTATTACATGTCGCTAAACAGCTCAATATCCCAGTGATTGGCATTTCTGGATGCCTAGGCCCAAATGCAGATGCTATTTTAGCCGAAGGCATGCACGCTATTTTCGCTATTATTCCGGCACTACAACCATTAGAACAAGTGTTGTCTGAAGCACAGGTGAATCTCACCAATACCGCCCGTAATATTGCGGCAATGTTGTCATTATCATTAGTGAAAAAGTAATCCTGTCAGCATAAATATCAATTGATATTTATGCTGACTTTACAATGCTAATGAAATTTATCGCAATAGGGCTCCCCTATTGATATCCGTTTTAGATGAATGACCTAGTATTGATCTCGAGTCACACATGCGCAGACCAATAACTACAATGTCATCTGCATTATCACCAAGGGTATTCTGACCACAACAGATAAGCAGTCATCAGTATTTTTTCTACCCTAACCATCAGCATTAACACGATAAATACTTGAAGCCTAACCAGCCATACAGTAAAGTTAGCACCCTCATTTCGTCCTGAAGGTGCAGCGTTAATCGTAATGCATCAGTCAATGCTAACAGGATGGAGTTTTCATCATTACGGCAAGCAAAATGACCTCGAAAATCACCCGTCAAGCATACGCTTCAGAAGACAGCTTACTGCGTATTTTTACCGCACCTGAAGATTCAACCTCGACGTTGAGCATTATTGAACAGAAGTTGTCACAAGACCTTGCAGGGTTTTTAGGTAACAGCATCGCCGCACTGGAAAAGCCGCTATCAGAAATAGAAACCGATTTTAACGCTTATCAGATCCCCACCGTTCCTAAGTTCGTTTCTGATTATGCCGACGAAATCATGCAAAATTTAGTGGCGCACTCAGTTCATACCGCTGCACCGAGTTTTATTGGTCATATGACATCAGCATTGCCTTATTTTGTGTTACCGCTGTCGAAGATGATGGTGGGACTGAACCAAAACTTGGTTAAAATCGAAACATCAAAAGCCTTTACGCCTCTTGAGCGCCAGGTATTAGGCATGATGCACCACTTGGTTTATCAACAATCAAACGACTTTTATGACCAATGGATGCACAGCGCAAATCATTCGCTAGGCGCATTTTGTTCAGGTGGCACGGTAGCCAACATTACCGCCCTGTGGATAGCCCGAAACCGATTATTGCAACCTAGCGGCGAATTTAAAGGTATTACTCGTGAAGGCATGACCAAAGCTTTACGATTTTATGGTTATGATGACCTTGCCATATTAGTGTCTGATCGGGGTCATTACTCATTAGGGAAAACGGCCGATTTATTAGGTATTGGCCGAGATAACATCATTAGTATCCCTACGGATGAACATCATAAAGTCGATGTTGCTGCCATGCGTGCAACCGCGGCTAAACTGGCACAACAAAATATCAAAGTGATGGCGATTGTCGGCGTGGCTGGCACAACCGAAACCGGTAATGTCGATCCATTAACTGAGTTAGCCGCTTTAGCCTGCGAGTTAAATTGCCACTTTCATGTCGATGCAGCTTGGGGCGGCGCCAGTTTATTATCCAACAAATATCGCCACTTACTAAAAGGCATCGAGCTAGCTGACTCAGTCACGATCGACGCCCATAAGCAAATGTACGTGCCAATGGGCGCCGGTATGGTGCTATTTAAAGACCCAGAACTGGCCAAAGCCATTGTGCATCATGCTGAATATATTTTACGCGTGGGTTCAAAAGATTTAGGCAGTCAAACGCTGGAAGGTTCGCGCCCAGGTATGGCGATGTTAGTGCACGCTTGCCTGCAGATAATTGGTCGCGATGGCTATGAAATACTCATTAATAACAGCCTAGAAAAAGCCCGTTATTTTGCAACGATTATTGAGCAACATAAGGATTTTGAATTAGTCACTGCGCCTGAGTTATGTTTACTAACCTATCGCTACGTCCCCGCATCGGTACAAGCAATACTAACAACAGCCATATCGAATCAAGACACAGAGTTAGTTGCAACAATCAACGAACTACTGGATGGATTAACTCAATTCATTCAAAAACATCAACGTGAACAAGGCAAATCATTTGTGTCACGAACACGGATTAAACCGGCAAAATACTTACGCCAACAAACCACAGTATTTCGTGTGGTACTCGCTAATCCGTTGACCAGTCATCAAATATTGCATGATGTGCTCACCGAACAAGTCGAAATTGCCGCGTTAGACAGCGAATATTTACCACAGCTGTTGGCGTTGTAGAGCACAGACTCATAATAACTTCGATGTTTATAGCTTGTTAGCGACCTTTTCGTCATCCCGGCAGTGTTTTCAAGCCGGGATCCCGGTGTTTTCTTTGTACTTTTGTACTTTTGTACTTTTGTACTTTTGTACTCATGG
>NZ_JACJER010000205.1:0-5090 GCF_014164185.1 Shewanella sp. SG44-6
AAACCAATTGTTGTAATCTTCATATTCGGACCCGCCCTTTGTTGATAAAGTGTACAAACTTATCATTGCTCACTATGAAGCCGATTAGAAGGGTGGGTCCATCTCATTATTCCGGTAATGCTTTTGAGCCGGAATCTAGCGTTGTTCTTTTATGTTTTGTGCTTTATGGCCTAAGGCCGCTATCGTCGTGGCGCTTCGCTTACACCAGAGCAAAAGGGTAAAGCGCATTCTTATTTATAAATCAGCCTTTGCAAACCCTCAGCGTTCCGGCAACATTTTCAAAAATCTACAAGGTCGCGACGGAAGGAGATCCCGCTTTTAATTTCGTTTGAATTCCGCTTTGGCCCATCTTGTCATAAAGAGTGAAAATGCTAACGATTGTTATGGTGAATGGATTCACGAATGTCGTGGTGGCATGTATGCCAAAGAACGACTTGTAACTCGAAAGCTAGTGGGGATCTGATAGGCAGGATGCCTTGGAATTCGTGAAAGGCTATGGTCAGCTCACTGACTCTTTTATAAAGAGTCTTCAATGGCCTCAAGTTCAGAGTTGAATTTACCCATTTACAGGTACTAACTCATTTTTGGACAGAATTTTTAGAGAAGCTAGTGTTTCAGTTTAATTTTATAAAAGTTTACTCTGATTCGATTGAGTTATTAATATCCCCACCCAGTTTCATTTGAATGTCTGCGAAAGCGCTTGATGCTTGGAATGAGCCAAAAACAAGCAAGCAATAAAATTATGACAGGCATTCAAAAATTAGAACCAATTGGTTACTTGTATGGTGTTGCCATGCTGACGCATGGGGGAGTTCAAAACACAACAATATCGATTAGCTCACACTGATAGGTTCAGCAATACCGTTTCAGCTCACATTTTTAAATGAGTTTCTTTGCTATGTTTTATTGTAAGCTGAGTCGCAATATGATTATTTAAGGAGGGAGTATGGGGAGATCACTTGTATTGTTTGTTGCCTTTAGTCTAATACCCATATCTTCTGTCTATGGAAAAGAATTAAGACTTGCCGTGGTACCTAAATTTCATAGTGTTTTTTTTGAGCGAAGCAAAGCTGGCTGTATAGATGCAGCGGCTCAAATAAAAGGCGTGGAATGCATATATCGGGGACCAGATATAAGTAATGTTAGGATGCAAGATCAGGTAATAAATCAACTTATTGATGAAGGTATAGACGGTATCGCAGTAGCCGTTACACAATCTAAATATCTCGTTAAAAATAGCCTTAAGAGAGCTAAAGAAGCAGGTATTCCGGTTATTACCTATGACTCTGATATTGATGTTTCAATCAATGAAGATCCTAATAGTTTACGCCTAGCCTATATAGGCACTGACAATTTTGAATTGGGTAAGTCATTAGGTGAAGAGTTAAAAAAACTTCGGCCCAATGGGGGAACGCTAATAATGCAATCTGGGCGACCAGATTCTCCCAATCTGAATTTAAGATTGATGGGTGTCCGTTCCGCATTATCGGGAAAAAAATACGATGTACCTCCTGGAGAATTGCTTAATAACGATTCGGGATGGACTGAAGTTAGAGAACCTTTCTTTAATTTTGATCAATTGGATCAATCTATTAATCAAATGGAGTCTGTAATGAAAGGTAAGCCTGTAAAAGCAGACTCTTTTATTGCTGTTGGTGGTTGGCCGCAAAATGACCAAGCACTTTATCGTAAAATGATTGCCCCGTACCAGGCAAAAATTAATAACAATAAGGTCATCATTGTTATTACTGACACATCCTCTGAACAATTAGCTATGTTGGAAGATAATCTTGTTCATATCAATATTGGTCAAGCCCCATATGAAATGGGAAGACTAGCCATTTTGACACTGTATAAAATTGTAACAGAACAAAAATATGAGAAAACAATTTACACACCTATCACAGTTTGCACACCAGAGAACGTTGATACATGTACCAAGATTACGGGATTGTAATCATATTTAAACAGTCTGGTATAAAAGCTAACGAATAACTATGCCACTACAATTATTTGAACACCTCAGAGGTAATGCCAAAAAGCTTAGGCAACAAATACAACTAATGCTGGCAGTTACTGGGGCAGTGTTTCCAATCATGCCTGAGATAAAGCGCAGATTAGCGACGCGCTGCAGCCCCTGTTGTCAGCAACCAATACGGTTTATGGGCATAGTGAAACGACCAACAAACTTACGGCTCACAACCTAAAGCTAGAAATGATAATAAGAATAATGGCTTAATCAATACTATGAAGGAGTTAATTTAAGATACTGAAATATTGCGTTAAAAAAATTAACAGAAGGGCTAAGGTAGCTTGCTGACTACAAAAAGCTAGCACGATAACTATCACATCAAACAGCGCATATTTTCGCGCTGTTATTTACATAATAAAGAGTCACTCTTAGTTGTTCGGGCTTGTTCAACACTTGGTAGCAGGACGCGGCTTCGCGCGGTCTATCCTTAGTTAATTGCTATTTAGGTATACCTTTTCTTCTAGGGTTTAAGAACCAAGCTGCAATTGAGTCAATAAACCGCCAAACATCATTATATTCAGGTTTTAGATAATTTTCAGACAAGGGATCTTCACCCATTTTTTCAAAAATTTCGACCAGCCAACTAGGTCCATGCCCCGAGGCAGATAATCCCATTAACCATGATTCTAACTCACCATTAGGAACAACAAATAAACCATAATCTGCTAGTTTATCAAAAAAGTTTTGCAATGCTTCTTGATCATCTTCTGAGAGAATTTTAATTCCACCATCTCGTTTCATGTTTTTCCCTGATTCTTCAAACTTTTGCTTCAAAGCTTGTCTTAAAGAAGCTAGCGGCGCTCTTTCTAACTCTGGTATAGAGCCACTATCAAGGAACCCTGTCCACACTGTTCCACCGTCTTTAAGAACATCTATATCAACTATTCCTGCAACAGGTATTCCTAACTCACGCAATGGTTTAATTATTGTTTTAACAGTTTGCTTATTTTGGGCATGAAGGAATAGGCAATTAGGTATTCCTCTCTGATCAGAACTTTTTAAAAGGCGATCATTGATTTCCTGATAAAATGCACGATCAGCATCTGATTCTGTAACAATAACAAACTCATAAAACAGTCCACTTAAAACGCCAGTTGAACGTAGCAAAGGATTTCTCATGAGTTTCAAAATATCTTCATTAGGAAGGATTCTAGCAGTAGCTACATCATTCCTATAAGTTAACCGAACAATATTTACGGGTGCACCTGATTGAATACATCCCATTACAAAGTTGGGGCTATGAGTTGCTACAAAGAGCCTTTTATCCGTCCCAGACATTATTTGAGAGACTTCCTTTCCTAGCTTAAAGGAAAGCGATGGATGCAAAAAAGCTTCAGGTTCATCCATTAATAATACCGAAGGATCACCTGCAATCATTTCAGTTACCATACCAGTAAAAGCTTTTACACCATCACTAGCTAGAGATATAGGTAGAGCTTTAGCATGAAAATCAACGGCCTCCTGATGAATTCCTCTTTCTTCCATAGTATCTTTAGGAGGAACTTTTGAAAGGCGAAGGTTCAGTTGACCTAGATTTGTAGGATCTATAACTAAATATTGCCCAAAAGCTTCATGAATTATTCGACTAACTTCTTGTCTTTTATCATCATCCCTAAATAGAACTTGAAAACTTGAGTGTGGTGGTTGTTGTAGATCTCCTGCACCCTGCTGATTAACTAGATTAATCCTATTACTGCCATTAAGAATTAAGGTGTTGTACGAAAGAAACCATGAACAAGTATGTGATGGGTGCACATTTGGAGTTAGTAAAGCTTGTCTAAACAGTGTTTCTTGTACTTGATGCCTAGTTTGCCCTTTACCAACTAAAATATAATCAGGGTGAATAGCTTCACCGGGATTAGCTTTAAGAGTTAGTGATTTAATTTTAGCATCAAGAACCGATTCTTCAATTCCCTCTAAGTCAATATTTTCGATAATTACATTATTGGTGTTCTGATTACCGCTAGTGCAAAACTGTTGAATTTCAGATAATATTTTACTTTTACCCGAATTATTTGGGCCTACAAAAACAGTTATGGGCATGGCCTTTAATGTCTGATTGTCTAAACCTTCGGCACGCCCAAATTTTAATTTTATATCCTTTAACATTTAAAGACTCCATAGGGTTGTAGGCAACAAACGAGCCTGTAGAATTACTCGTTTTAAAATTCATTTTGATTAATGAACAAACAATATCTGAGTTTCTATTTTGACTCAATTATTTAGTGGTGTTTAGATTATTATTTAACATGCTGATGTATTGTTGTTTTTAGAGGGAGTATAAGGCGGGTTTGGTGAGTTATTGAGGTAAAAAGGGCTTATCCCTTCTTAGTGTATCGCGTGTTGCAGCTTTTCTATATTATGAACAAGACAGTACAGTTGCCACTGAGCATTAACTTTGACTTGGCCGCGTAAGGTCAATTTATTCATCTTTTTGTTGACCGTAATATTGCCAAACACAGGCTCAATACAACCCAGTCGCTTGCTATACTGCCGTAGCCCCATTGGGCTGTCTATTTTCACTTTCATCTTGTCGGTGTAACTCAGTTTTTTCCGTGAGTCATCATTTTTAAACACACCTGCCGACCCGTTTTTATCGGCGGTTTTCGCATACATTGCTGTTGCAACGGGCAGGATTTACAATCTTTTAAATAATAATGGACTAATAGGATAGAATTTGTAGGACATGTTTGTGATTAACAAGCAGAGTGCTAGCAAGCTTTGGGGCATAAATGATTTGCATACCTTGCTTGCAATTGGCGTGATTCGACTCTGAACTTGAGGACGTTAAAGAAAATAGTGTGAAGCTCACATGGATGTGAGCTTAGCTTTCGCGGTACAGGATGTACCATCGGAAGCGTTAGCATTTTCGAATAAGGCCGAAGCTGGTTTCAAATGAAGTTAAAAGCTTGTTCAATCCCCATGGCGACCTTTTCGCCGCTGTTGTTTTGTAAATAGCGAAAATGTTGCGGGGCGGCTGGGAGTTCCAAGAGGGAATAGCCGTTGATTTCCTCTTGGTCTGGTGTGGGCGAAGCACCACGACGTTAGTGGCCGCAGG
>NZ_JACJER010000206.1:0-4963 GCF_014164185.1 Shewanella sp. SG44-6
GTCCTGAGTTAGCCGCTTTGGCCTTGTTTATTGATTTTGTCAGTCTTGATGTTTTCTTATTACTTATTGAAGTACAGATAGTGGCAGTGAGTGGTTATTATTTTCACACTTGGTTTAAGCCAATATTGATGCCGATTTATCGCTTATTACTTAACTGTGATCCATATTTTTTTATTCCAACAAGGGCCCTAGTGAACAAGTATCCAATGGTTTTGTGCCATACAGTCCCCTTTTTAATCTTGTCCATTATCTGTGCCACAGTTGCTAAGCCTATTATTGATATGAGTGACATTTACTAAGTTACAGTTACTGATAGCTCGTGCAGATGATATAGCCCTGATTCAACCGCAAACTTATCGTATCGACCGTTATAGCAGTGGACTAAAAAAGTAAAAAAATTGTTCCACTAATCGTTTGAACAACGGTCGTTTGCGCCACTCCCGCGCATCCATTTTAATTGAATTGGCCATATATTGATGTTGGACTTGACTGAGAGATTGAGTAAATTCTAAATTTTCTACAGAAAGCGTCACTTCGAAATTGAGCCACAAACTGCGCATATCAAGGTTAACCGTACCAATTAAGCAGTGGTGCAGATCGATTACCACTGATTTTGTATGCAAAAAACCGCCACAAAAACGATGAATATTCACCCCTGAATTGAGTAATTCACCAAAGAATGATCTGCTTGCCCATTCCACCATCAATGAATCATTTTTATCGGGGATAATTAAGTTAACTTGCACACCGCGCAATGAGGCAGCGGTTAATGCAAACAGTAGGTTTTCACTGGGTACAAAATAAGGGCTAGTGATGGTGATACTGTGTTTGGCTTGATAAATACTCAGTAACAACACCTGCTGGATCATGTCCTCTGGCATGCCGGGCCCAGAAGGAATAACTTGCACCATATCAGATTTTTTATGCCCATCTGGGTGATAATCTGGTGGCTCGGGTAAAATTCTTTGGTCAGTTTCAGTTTCCCAATCCCACGCAAAAATACAATTAAGTACTGGCACATTAGAACCGGTAATTCTTACCATGACATCGACCCATTCACCCACGCCAGCGCTTTGGTTAAAATATTTAGGGTCGACTAAGTTCATGGAGCCTGTATATCCGATTTGGTTATCGATCACCACTATTTTACGGTGAAGTCGCAGGTCGAGTCGGCGAAAGAACATTCGTATCGGAGAAACTGACAACGCCGAGACAATAATAACGCCACCATCACGCATCCGTTTTGGCCACTGGCTTTTAAAAAATGTTCGACTGCCCGCGGCGTCAAGCAATATTTTTACTGCAATCCCACGTTCTGCTGCATCAATCAGTGCTTGGGCAACCTGGTCTGCCAGTCCGCCTGGATACCAAATATAGAACTCGAAATGAATTGATGTCTGCGCTTGTTGGATATCTTGCAGTAAGGTCGTTAAAATTGTTTCTGGTGATGATTTAAGGGTTAGTTGGTTGTTTGACAACGTCGGAATACCAAGGCGGTTTTCGCATAACTGGCTAATGTTAATCGTATAGTCATTTACATTTTGCGGACGAAATTGATGAGTTGTAAACAGTCGACTGAACCATTTTCGATAGGGCGTGTACATTTCTTTGGCCCTGACGGCCCGCTTTTTCCCAAGGTTCATCTCACCCACGAGTAAGTAAAGCACAACGCCTAGGATGGGGATCACATAGATAAGCATCATCCAAGCTAACGAAACCCCGACGGATCGCCTTTTATAGACAATACGGGCGGTGATCCCGGCAATAATTAACCAATAGGCTAATACGCTGATTATCGTTAATATTTTGTAAAGCTCAACCATAGCTAGCCAGTAGACCAATCATGTAGAAAAAACATGCACTTATCATATCAGCTTTTTAAAAGATTTGATTTACCCTCATCCATCTGTCTAGCTGGGTATATTAAACCGTTTGTTTTATTATGGTGGGGCCTGTGTTAATGATATTAGCCTTGATTAAATCAGTAGCAATAAAATGAGCATTGTTGAAGCTCAGGTTATTTAAGTTGTTGTTAAGCAGGTTAATGTCATTCAAGCTCTTGTCGAGTTTTTAGACATTATTTCAAATCATTAGAGGGAGTTCGCAATCGCTATTTTTCGCTCAAAGTCAGCATCCCCATTGCAACCTAAGCATAAACTGCTCAGGCTTATTCTATGGAGCAGTATTGTTGTCGTCATACTTTCAATGGCGACAGCTAGCCTTATGGCACAGTTTATTCACTTGGCGACAGATCCCCGGGTGATTAACAGTCCACAAGGTTCATTTACGGCTCAATGCGTTACTGCCACTCCTGAAGCGACTTTGGATATTGATGGTCAATTGGCTGTCGCGAGCTGGAATATCTATAAACAACAAAATTCCGGCTGGCAAACGTTGTTAAGCCAGTTAGCCAGCCAGAATCAGTTATTGTTGCTGCAAGAAGTGAAGTTATCAGATGAGTTTGAGCAATGGCAGCAGCAAAGTCATCATCAATTGGCAATGGTACAAGCATTTCGTCAAGGTGAGACATCACTTGGGGTGATGAACCTGTCTAAGGTTTCTGCGAGTCAAAGTTGTGGCTATTTGACGGCCGAACCATTGATACAATTCCCCAAGTCGAGCCTGTTAAGTTATTTCCCTTTGTCTAATGGTGAGACTCTGCTGGTGGCCAATTTGCACAGTATTAACTTTGAGTATGCTCTAGACAGTTATGCGCAGCAGTTACAGCAACTTCTACCCGCTTTGCAAGCTCATAAAGGGCCAATCATTTTCGGTGGTGATTTAAATACCTGGCGCCAAGCCAGATTGTCTATGTTAGCTCAAATAACCAACACATTAGGGCTTAAGGCTGTCATCCCTGTTAAAGATACTCGAACAACAGTGATGGGCTATCCCATAGATCATCTTTATTACCGAGGACTGACTTTAGAATCTGCACGGGTAATCGATACCGAAACATCAGATCATCATCCTTTGTTAGGGCAGTTTAGATTAGGCGAAAATTAACGATGTTATTTTAAAATGGCGACAAGTTTATTTGAACGTTAAACAAACCGTTTTTGGGGCATTTGGCTGTGTGATAGTTCTATCGTTCAGGAGTTAAGATCAATCCGTCCTTACCAGATTTTTAGAGCATAAGGCTTAAGACTTTAGAATAGTGCAGTGATTGGTGTTATTGACTTGGTTTTTTGACTTGGTTTTTTGGTTGAGTTACTGAATTGCATTGTTTAATTTTTCCATTTATTTTTTGAGTTATCTAAGAGGCCCTTTGATTTAGGGCGGTAGCATCGCTATTTGGTTAACAGTTTTGCAAGGGTTAATATTCCAGACTCTAATAGGCTACCTTTACGATAGACAATCGACAACTGAACATGCTTTGGGCCATGGCTCACTGGCGTCATAACGAGTGACTTCTCATAGCGGCTTCCTGTCACCATATTCTTGCCAATAATCGTGTAGCCCAAACCCGCGGCAATACAACCTAAAACACCATCCGCACTGCTCATCACCATGAGCTCATCATGACCTCGCCCAGCCTTTTGTTGCCAAATAAGGGCGTGTTTTCTATAGCCACAGCCTTCATCTCTGACCAATAATACCGGATCATGTTCACTGTCTAGCGGCGTGACCATGATCAATTCTTCTTTCACTATAGGGATAACAACCAGTTTTTCATGTTTAGGTGCATTACCAATCGCGGCGCAGTCAACTTTATTGTTTAGTACCGAAAACACCAGTCTGTCGCTGGTATCGGTATAGATTTTGGTGCGAATTTGAGAATGATTAAGCTTGAGTTGTTTGAGGGCCAGAGGCATGTGAACCGCTGCGAATGTTTCTGGCATACCAACTCTTAACTCATAGCTTCCTTTATTGCGTAAAATGGCTGATGTGGCCTGATATTCTAACTGCAAAATTTGATCGGCATATTCGCAAAGCTGTTGTCCACTCGCTGTTAACTGTAACTTACGACCAATAATATTAAATAGTTTGGTATCCAGCTCTCTTTCGAGCTTTCTAATTCGGTTGGTGATATTAGATTGAACCGTATGCAGTTTATCCGCTGCGCCTTTAATACCTTCTTCATCGACTACAGCTTTGAAGGTTTTTAGTGTCAAAATTTCCATATAGTTCTCTTAATAAGAAGTATTTATTCTAAATAATTCAATTTTTAAGATTAGCAGGTTAACGTATTCTTTGTTAATTATTTATAATTCAAAGTGGTTAACATGCTAATGGCGTTAACAAAATTTCGAGTATATTTTGCCGGTATCAGTAGTTTAATTGTGACTGTTGGTGTGGCTAGATTCTCCTACAGCCTGTTATTACCAATAATGCAGGATGGTGCAGGTTTAACTGAACTCGGAGGCGGTTGGCTCGCTAGCACTAATTTTATGGGGTACATGAGTGGAGTATTGCTTGCTGCTAGCCTGCATAACATGAACTATAAATACAACTTGCACCGGCTGTATCTTATATTGAGTGTGCTCACTTCAGCAGCAATGGTAATGACGACGGATATGGTCACTTGGGCGGTATTACGATTTATTGCCGGAGTTTGCGCTTCTGGTGGCTTTATTATTGCCTCTGGTTTGATATTAAAATGGTTAGTTAAACATCATCACCGTGCTGAATTAGGGATTCACTTCTCAGGTGCTGGGCTAAGTATCATCATTACATCATTACTGGTTGAGTTCATGCTGACAATATCAGCCGACTGGCAGCAACAGTGGTTGGCATTAGCCGTTATGGCGGCAGTATTTGCCATTCCAGCATGGTTATGGATGCCACACCCTTTCATTGATGGTCAAGTAGGGGGTACGGCTAAAGATACTCCTCCAAGCAAAGTGTTTAAATCGCTGATGATGTTGGCTTATTTCTGTGCAGGTTATGGTTATGCTGTTAGCTCTACCTTTATTGTTGATATTGTCGAGAGGGTTGAAGGCTTACAAGGGCAAGGGGGATT
>NZ_JACJER010000207.1:0-4934 GCF_014164185.1 Shewanella sp. SG44-6
TCAAGTTGATGAACCAATCTGTTAACTTGGGCTCTTTCATCGGCATTTAAATTGGAGCTTAGAATTTCATTATCAATAATATCATGGAGTATATTAGTACGTTCCGGATAAAGGTAATCATAGCAGTGCTGTTGAGTATGATAATTATCACCTTTTTATCCTTAGTGATTATTAAACGCATCAAATTGGCATCACAGCATTTAGAAGATAGCGCGAATAAAATTTCCTTGGGTGATTTGACCCAACGGATCCATTTGACGGGGAACGATGAATTTACCCACATAGCTACTTACGTAAATCAGATTGTTTATAGTTTTCAAAGTATCGTTAAATCAATGCACCAATCTACATTCTTGTTGGCAAGCGCATCAGAAGAAAACTCGGCAGTTGCGGCGCAAACAAAACTAAATATTCTCGAACAGCAACAACAAACTCAGAGTATTGCTAGCGCTATCCATCAGTTTTCCGCAACGGTACATGATGTGGCCCAGAGTGCCAGTTCGGCTGCTCAAGCCTCTGAACATACAGATAATGCTGCGTCTAAAGGGCAACAGGTGGTTAAAGAGAGTATTGCCAGAATTGAACGCTTATCGATTGAAATGCAAGAGTCAGTCTCAGCAATGAAATCAGTGGCACAACATGCTGAAGATATTGGCAGTGTTGTCGACGTAATCCAAGCCATCTCTGAACAGACGAATTTATTAGCATTAAATGCGGCCATAGAAGCGGCTCGTGCTGGTGAGCAGGGTCGAGGATTCGCTGTGGTAGCGGATGAAGTTAGAACCTTGGCCAGTCGTACACAACAGTCTACCCAAGAAATACAGAAAACGATTCAAAACTTACAAAAAGCTAGCCGAGATGCGACTCAACGTTTAGTGCAAGGGGCTGAAAATGCACAACAAACGGCAACGGAAGCACAAAAAGCGGGTGATGCATTAGCTGAAATAACTGACAGTGTTGATCAAATTAATGCCATGAATACACAAATCGCCACAGCAGCGGAAGAACAAAGTTCGGTGACAGAAGAGATAAACCGCAACATTACGAGTATCAGTGACATTTCAAATCAAACCGCTGCCGGAGCGGAACAAAGCAGTGCCGCCAGTAATGAATTAGCTAAGTTAGCCGAAACGATGAAAGCAGAAATTGAAAAATTTAGACTTTAAGGCTTAACGACTCAGTTAAATAACAGGAAGTTAGATGCATGACTTCCTTTTTAATTCATGCAAATCGTTCACCGCTTTAGTTCAAACATCGCTTGGAACCACCCTAGTGTATAAGTAAAAAGACGCTCTCCAACTTACCTTAATGTGTTACTGAACTAGAAAATGTCTTAATGTCACATGAAAGATAAACACTAACAAAATCTCAAAACTAAGCGATAAATGATTCAGGTTGCATGTTAACTGTAGTCGCAGACTGGTGGTTATTAATAAATAAACCAAAATCATTCACCCGTATTGCAGGGCTATACAAAAATCCTTGGGCTTGATGACAACCGCTTAGGGTTAAAAAGGCTTCTTGCTCTGTCGTTTCCACCCCTTCAGCGGTTAATGAAATGTTCAGTGCTTTCGCCATAGCGATGATGGCACTGACAATCTCACGACTTTCGCGGCTGGAAGATATATCCATAATGAATGAGCGATCTATTTTTAATTTGGAAATAGGAAACTGTTTAAGGTATTTCATCGAACTGTAACCAGTACCAAAATCATCAATCGCTAAGCCAACACCTAATTCTGCCAACTCATGACATAAATTAATCGCATAGCGAATGTCACCCATGAGTTCAGTCTCAGTGATTTCAAGGATCAATGTATTGGGCTTAATTCGATAGCGGGTGATTAATAGCCATACGAGTTCATACAAATTGCCACTAAAAAATTGTCGCGCTGACACGTTGACATGCATGGTAATGTTAACGTTTTTATGTTGCCATAAATTTAATTGCTTACAGGCCGCCTCTAATACCCATTCACCAATTTGATTAATCATCCCGGTTTGTTCTGCTATTTCAATAAACGTGCCCGGATACAGCACCCCTTTTTTAGGATGATTCCAGCGAATTAATGCTTCAGCACCAATGTATTGATGATGCTGGAGATCCATCAAAGGTTGATAGTACAGCTCAAACTCACGGCCGCGAATCGCATGCTGCAAATCTCGCTCTATTTCCGCTTTAGTGGTAAATGTTTCAAGTAACGCTTCATTAAAAAATTGGTAATTATTATCGTTTTTCTTCTTGGCATATTGCAAAGTAATATCCGCACAGGATAACGGAGTAAATAAGCCCACAACAGACTTGATGTCTACCACGGCAATAGCGGGGTTAGGTTGTATTTTGGCTCTGGAGATCATTGATGGCGCCGCCAAATTCATATACAAACGGCTAATAATGGCTTCGACTTCGATTTCAGAAGTCACTGGAGGCAATAACACCGCAAACTCATCGCTACCGATCCTTGCGACATCAATCGCATTGGCAGACGTTGCAAAATGTTTTAATCGTCGTGCTATCTCAATCAGTAAAGCATCGCCATCTTCATGGCCATGAGTATCGTTAAAACGCTTGAAGCCCAATAAATCAATGAGGATTAATATGCCATCAGCAGCGCGATCAAGTATGGGGGTAAAATGACTACGATTGTGCAAACCGGTTAACGCACAATGCCAAGCCAAACGTTCTAATGCCACTTTATGTAAAAATGCTGCGGAATTATCATAACTGGAAACTAGCGCATAATGTTTACCTTGTTCGGTGACAAACGGCTTAATATGATACTTTAGCCAATATTCACTGCCATCGGTGCGTGTCAGTTTAAGTTCGCCTTCCACAACTTCACTAGCGCGTAATTTTTCGATGATATGATCAAGTAGTTTAGGAGCGTTTCTAAAAATATCGAGATTAGAAACGCTATGATGTTCAACGTTATTGCGAAGCAATCCAGTCATTTTTTGATGAGCACTATTCACATACTCAATAATACGACTATCGATATTGACCAGCATAACAACATGTTCTGATTGCTCTGTGGCATTGCGTAACAAATGAATTTGTTCATTACTGTCATAGGTATAACGTGTAGACAAGGCTAACGCCAGCTGATCTGCACATTGGATTGCAAGCTGAATGTCTAATTTACCCCATTGAATCTGTTGGCAACTTTCCACCGATAATACGCCCTCGATATGACCATTAATTCGGATGGCAATATCAATACTGGTAACAATATTGTGGTGTTGGTAGTAATCAGAAAAAGTGTCGACGAGGTTAATATGAGCATTGTCGGTAGATAATATGTAGCGATGACAACGTAATTCGTTGATGTACTGTGGATCAATGGTCATTTGTTTCAAATGGGAGGTATACACCAGCGTCTGGTCCACATCACTTGCAACCAATGCATGCTCAGAAATAAGGCGTTCATCAACCAGCAAGCCATCATTATTTTTATGTCGTAATGACCAAACAGACACAAATGATGCTTTAAAATAATCCCGCAGCAATTGACAAACCAGCTCTGCGGTTTTGGTGAAATCACCTTGTTGTTTTGCACTGGAATTTACAATTAATTCCAATAAGTGCTGGTGTTCTCTTCGACTCATTTACATCCCGAAAAAAATGGTTTCATTTCCTAAATCTATAACGTTTGTAACTCAAAATACCTATCATTATTGGTTTTGGTATTCAGAGTGTGAGTCAACATGTTACAGCAATACTTAGAGAGCAAAACTCGCGTTAAAGGCATCATAAAGTTACATTAGCAAAAGCTACTATGTCTTTAGTTAAGTAACGCAGATTACACGCGATACTTAAAAACAGCAATCCTTTGGTAATACATTGTTACGCTTTACTAGGATTAATATTACGCGAGGTATACTCGAATAAAAATCTTTAACAACAAACATATAACCAATATTTCTTTTCATTAAACTGCAGAAAGATCTACAGTTGATTTTCAAGTTGAAAAATCATTTTCTCTACACTAAAAGCGAAATCAAGCTTGAGTTCAATGGTATTATCGGCATCAATAATGACAGCTTTTGTATCAGCAAAACGTTGCTGAGCAATTTCCTGCATCGCTTGAGCTTGTGACAATGCATCGTCACCAGCAAAACTAAGCACTAATAATGTATCTTCTGCCTCAACTACGGCACCAATATCGACGTAACTTCCGCATTCTGTGCAACTATCGCTTACAAGGCCTTGCTGCTGTTTAATTTGTTTAATCATGACTTCACCCACTAGTTAATTTAACGGTCACTTATCAATATAACGTAGATCAAGCAGCCATTTATTTGCCATGCTCACAAATCCTAAAAGTATTCACTTAATCTAAACAAGATCACCGCATTACAGGCTTATGCTAGCTGAAGTGCTAACGTGTTTGATATCTTACGCTGCGTGCTGAGTTGATCTAAAAAATGCATGTCTTCTATGGGAGTATGTTGCTGGTAGGCATTAATCGCTTTATTTTTAGTGAGGTAATCACAGTTACTTAATACTTCGACCATAGCATCAGATTGCGACCCTCTAATGACCAGAGCTTCAGGTGTTAATGCTTGTTGCAGTTGAAACTGTCTGGCACCTTGTTGCTGAAATATCATCGCGTGATCAAAGGTGTCTGGATGGACAGAAATATCATCAACTAATAACTGCGGTTGCGGTACAGAAAATTTGTTGCGTAACTTTTGTGTGTTATCAGTGTCAGTTTCTAATTGAAACTGTGCCATATCACGAGCATCTACAGACAGCATAGCCAATAGCAAGCCAAATTCACCGCGACGATTATGCTCAATCGCGACGTTTAATCGGTTCCCTATTTGTAATTCATTGACTAATGTTGACTCAATTTGCATATAAAAACATCACAACTACTGCTCGATGCTATTTTATCGACCAAACAGTCATAAACTTTAGTAATTTATTCAAC
>NZ_JACJER010000208.1:0-4927 GCF_014164185.1 Shewanella sp. SG44-6
CCAATCTACAAGATTTTTATACTTAAGTATTTGCCTTTCTTTCTTGCAGGGATATGTTTTTATAAGCTAATTAATGAGAAAAGAACTTATTTGTTATATTTTTATCTATTATTTTCACTCTTTTCAACATTGGCGATATATTCTTTCAGATATTTTTTGATTTTTACATTTTTTTATCTTGCTTTTTATTTTGCTCTTATAGGCTATGTTAAGTTTTTATCTATAAGACCTTTTATTTTCTTAGGTAGTATTTCTTATTCCTTGTACCTAATTCACCAAAATATCGGCTATATTATAATTAACAAATTTTATGAGTTAAATTTAAATCCTTTGTTAGGTATAAGTATAGCTATAGTTGTTAGCTTAATTTTAGCAACGCTATTATCAAGGCTAGTTGAAATACCGACTATGAAATTTATCCGAGAAAAATATAAAATTAATAAAAAAGGACAAAAGCTTTCTAAATTATTAACTTTTTTAAAACGCAGTTAACTTTTGATGTTATTGGTATGGGACGTTGATGACAAAAGTTTTGGATTTCTGTGTGCAGTATGCGCCTTTGATTATTTATAGAACCATATATTATAGTACTTGCCTATGTCATTATCTCATGTCCATAACCGTCATCCTAGAATACTTTTATTCCGGCTCAGAAACCCTACCGGGAAGGATCTAGCTTTTACGTTTCGTCTTTAAAAAGACGAAACGTGGATTCTGGCTCATAAGTGTTACTGGAATAATGAAATCGTGACCTCAATGGCATAAATGCTCATCGTCCTCATCCTCGAATGGTTTTACTATCACATCAAAGCCTTTCCTTTAAGCAATTTACGCAGCCACATTCTGTTGGGGCTAAGCAAAGCTTGTAGCTCTAGGCTTAGTGGTGATAGCTCGCCGCAGAGGTTTGCTGCTAAGCATTCGGCTACGAGTGGGCCTGAGCTGAGGCCACGTGAGCCGAGCCCTCCTAATACATATAACCCGTCATAAATTGGTGCTGGTGTTGTTTGCCAGTAACGTTGCCATAGGCTAGGCTTGTCTTTCGATTGCTGCTGCACAGCATATCTGGTAAATAACGCGTCAACATCAGGAACGCAGCCCATTACTGGGAAATGATCGCGACTGACCATCCTTACGCCAACTCTGGCATCGTTGTTTGAAACATCAATATCGTTAGGCCAGTTTGAATTGGGAAAGCTTTGTTGCATTTTTAGACTGTTTTCATGTTGTTCTAATGGACAGAAATCTAAGTGCTTAGGGTCTTTGACATAGCTTGCTCCCACGCAATGAAGTTGATTGTGTTGTGGCGTAAGATAACCATTAGCACAGATAACAGTATTGAGTTGTGCCAATTCACCTTGTGGAGGAACATGGCTGACTTGGCCTCTAAAACCGGTGATTTGTAGCTGTTTTGTTTGCTTGTAGCGAGTCAGTTCAGCACCTGATGCAATGACGACCTGGTCGTGACTTGCTATAAGGGTGTTATTTTCGCCACTAAGCAGTTGCCAGCCAGATGGATGTGATTCCAGTGAGCTAATGTCACTATTATAGATAACGCGAACCTTGGCTAATGATTGTGCTTTGATAATGCTAGCTTGTGCGAATTCAAACGGGCAGGCCCAGCCACCTAATGGATAATAAAAGCCCGATTTATCGATATCCACTTTGGCCAGTTGTGTCGCTTGGCTCGGGTTTACCTTAAAAGCAATTTCAGTTGGCCATGCTTGACCATCAATGATTTTATCTAATCTTGTTTGGCTGCGCTGATCAAAGCCTGTGTGCAAAACACCACACCAGTCATGACTAACATTAAATCCATTATCCGCTAGAGCCTGAATTCTTCGTCGGCTGTAAAGAAAGGCTTGTTGAAAAAACTGACTTAGTGGGCCATTTTCTGGCGTCAATAACGGATAAATAGCGCCTTGTTTGTTGCCCGAGGCGCCTTGCCCTAATGTGTCATCTTTACAATAAATGACCACGTCTTTACCGCGTTCAGCTAACGATAGTGCAAGGCTTGCAGAAGCAATGCCGCCACCTATAATAGCGATAGGACTGCCGTCGCTAGAAGGTAAAGGAGGCATGGGGTTATAAGCGAATTGTTGGTGGGTTTGTTGTCTCAGTGCCTGACGTTCTGCGATAGCAATGTCATCATTTTCTTGCGATGATGTGGCAGTTAAAAAACCGCAATGTGATAATTGCTCATTAATGGATAGCGCGACATCGTCATGACTTGTACTGGCAAAAAATCTTGCATTATCAGTACTAATGCGTCCACATTGCCAAAGCAGTTGCTGATTAAAATAATGATCCGAATGAGTCTCTAGGCTCGTATGGGGTAGGGCAAACCAATGTGTTATCCTTTGTTTATTCGGCGTGGCGATAGTCTTAACTTGCTCCAGTGGCAAACCTTGATACAGGTCAATCGTCACTTGGCTTTGCAGGAGACTTAGGCGTTGGCAACCTTCGATTGCAGCTATTTCACAATCGAGCAAAGCGTGAGCAAAAGGGCATAATGGATGATGTGTATTTAGTAGCCCTTGTTGTTGCCATTGATGTTCAAGTTGCTTGCGGTTTATGGCGATGGGTTCAAATACACTAATATGAACTCGTTTGTGAACCTGTTTTAAGTCGTTTTGCAGGTTTACCTGTTGTAAGGCTGCTAATAGCAGTATGATTTCATGACCATGACCAAAACTAAATTGACCTAGCGTTAATAATTCACGCTGATTGCGGTTAGATTTTGCATCATAGTCACTGGTTTGCAATACAGTACTGATATAGTGGTTAACTTGTTGTGAATATCGACTGTTTTGATTGACGTTGTCGCCTAACAATTCACAGATTGGTAATGTGTGTAAGTTGTTAGATGTAGATAACAAAGTAGTTTTATTCAAAATATTTTACTCAGAGCCGATAAGTTGGCATTATTTTACCTGCGTTTATGGAAAGCTGACCACTTAATTGCGTTAAAGCAGCTATGATTGCCACAATTAAGTACCGACATGTACCAAATGGATAGTATAAAAATGAAAAGAGTCGTGATCACCGGAATGGGTGTTGTTTCAAGTATCGGCAATAACAAGCAAGAAGTGACAGAGTCATTGAAAGCGGGTCGTAGCGGTATTACTCACTCGGCACAGTTTGAAGAAATGCAATTACGCAGCAAAGTTTGGGGCGACATTAAAATGAACCCAGCTGATCATATCGATCGTAAAGCGTTTCGCTTTATGGGCGATGCTGCTGCATATGCTTACATAGCTATGCAGGAAGCGATTGCTGATGCTAATTTAACAGAAGAACAGTATTCTAATTTTCGTGTCGGTCTGATTGCTGGTACGGGTGGCGCATCGTCAAAAAACCAAGTTCAGGCTGCTGATACGCTGCGTGAAAAAGGTGTTAAGCGTGTAGGACCTTATATAGTACCTCGTATTATGTCTAGTACCGCAAGTGCTTGCTTGGCGACACCGTTTAAAATTAAAGGTATGAGCTATTCAATCAGTTCAGCTTGTGCCACTTCGGCCCATTGTATTGGCCATGCTGTTGAACTTATCCAGATGGGTAAGCAAGATATGGTGTTTGCTGGTGGTGCTGAAGAAGTTGATTGGACATTAACCATGGGCTTTGACGCTATGGGTGCATTATCAACTAAATATAATGATACCCCAGAAAAAGCGTCTCGTACTTATGATGCTGACCGTGATGGTTTTGTTATTTCTGGCGGCGGCGGGATTGTTGTTGTTGAAGAATTAGAGCATGCATTAGCACGTGGTGCGAAGATTTATGCTGAAATTATTGGCTATGGCGCAACATCTGATGGCTACGACATGGTTGCTCCGTCTGGCGAAGGTGCGGTGCGTTGTATGCAGATGGCATTAGCCGATGTCGATACGCCGGTTGATTATATCAACACTCATGGTACTTCTACTCCAGTAGGTGACATGCGTGAACTTGAAGCGTTACGCGAAGTATTTGGTGAAAAAATGCCAGCTATCGCGTCAACCAAATCTTTGACGGGTCACGCTTTAGGGGCTGCGGGTGTTCATGAAGCGATTTACAGCATGATCATGATGGAAGACAGTTTCATTGCGCCAAGCATCAACATCGATAACCTTGATGAAAAAGCGATTGGCATGCCAGTGGTTCGTGAAATGCGTAACACTGAGTTGAACACCATTATGAGCAACAGCTTTGGTTTTGGTGGCACTAATGCAACATTAGTGATGCGTAAATATAAAGCATAATGCGTTGTTAGTGGCTTAAGCCGCGAATGATGTTAAAGCCAGCTTGGGTAACTTTGCTGGCTTTTTTGTTGCCTTTTGCCTAGAGAAAAAACGATAACTGGCGATTACAAGCGAACGCTGTGCTTATAGGAAAGGCTAAATGCCTAAATGCTAGCTCGCTTCGATGTGAGCTACTATAAAAGTCAATGCGGAATACGTCCCGGCAGCGTTTCTGAGCCGGGATAAAAGCATTAAGGATGACGGCGCTGGGATCCGTTATGACGGTGTTGGGGATACGTAATGAAGGCAAACTTCATGATGACTGTAGTGGGCTTCGGCAATCGCTGTTTCGTCCTATCCGTCGGGCTAACGCTGTTTTTCCTTATCCGTTGGGCTACGTTGGGCCAATGCCGTTTCGTACTATTCCACGAGCCAACGTTATTTCGTCCTATCCGTTAGGCCAACACTGTTTCTCCATATCAGTTAGGCCAATGCCGTTTTGTCCTACTCCTCGAGCCAACGTTATGTCGTCCTATTCGTCGTTCCAGTAATGTATTCACTTATGTCATCAGTAATGTTTTCACTTACGTCATATATGGACCCACCCGTTTTGCAAGTGATTTCGAAGCGTTGATAAACAAATTCATTGCCTTCATATATCCGGCTTGTGAACCGGGTGTTTTATATACCCGCAGCCCTAATGCAATTAG
>NZ_JACJER010000209.1:0-4920 GCF_014164185.1 Shewanella sp. SG44-6
GTAAGCGGAAAACCACACTTGAACATCGCTCTTATCAAAATGCTCAGGGAAATAGAGCATTAAGTATGTTTTTAATGTTTCATATAAATAATTAAGATGATCGCCATTGGCATCCATTTCATCACTTAGCACGGTTTGTAAGAAAGGCATCAAATGCGTTTCTAGGGCGCGATGGTAAGCGGCTGTAGCAGGCTGCTTGAGCTTATCGCCTTGGTACAAACCAAAGGTTTGTGCGTCCTCGGCCTTATCGGTTCCATACCCCACAGGTAGATCACGAATTAAGGTTAAGCCTTTGGTTAATGTAATCACATCTGACTTGGCATTTAACCCACCATTTGTAATGGTTTCATAGGCACTAACACCTTGATAAGTATCATCAATCAACTTGCGATTCCAATCATAACTTTGCCACCAAAAATAACTTGCAAGCAAGGTGACGCCAGCGGCTACGCCCACTGAGACTTTTCGTAACAGTCGGTTATGATTGGTATGTTTACGATTGGTTGATGCTAAGTTTTTCTCAGGAAAAATAACGTCTTCTAACAGTCGTTTTATAAAGTAGCTTCGTTGTTTATTGGCTGCAAATGTTTTTGTTTTACTTTTGATCCCACTGGATAAATGACTAGAAAGATGGTCTATTGGAGTGCCTTCTTGAGTCGCACTGGTGAGATAAACACCGCGTAATAATGGGGCTTCTTCATAGGCATTGGGAGCAAAAATTTCTTTCAAAAAATCATCGGCAGAACTTTGTAATAATCTCAGCTGTTTAGGAAATTCATAAATTGCAGCACGGCGCTCTAGGTCTCGCTCATTTTTCAAACGGCTATTGAGTCGTGCGTTTAAATTAAGTAATAAATCGTGAAATTCCTTATTAAATGAACTGACGATATCAGTGTCTTCGGTATCGGCATTGAGTGGGAAGGTAATACCCCAAATTTGCTCACAATCTTCTTTAGTTAAATCGTCAAAAAATTCATTAAAACCTGCAACTAAATCAGATTTAGAAAACAATACGTACACAGGAAAAGTCATACCAAGCTGATTTTGCAGCTCTTGTAATCGCTGTTTGATTGCGCGAGCATGTAAGTTTCTTTCTGTCTTAGTTTGGTTTAATAAGTCAGACATGCCCATGCTGATGATGACACCATTAATGGGGCGAACTGGACGGTATTTTTTTAATAATCCCAGAAATCCTTGCCATGCACGAGAGTCTTGTTTTACATGACTATCTTGAGTGGTATAACGACCGGCCGTATCTATTAATACGGCTTTATTAGTAAACCACCAATCACAGTGTCTTGTGCCGCCGACACCTTCAATCATGTCTACACCCATTTTTTCTTTTAATGGGTATTCCAAACCAGAATGCTGAATTGCAGTCGTTTTTCCGCTTCCTGGTGGACCAATCATGATATACCAGGGTAATTCGTAAATACTTTTATTTTTAGTGAGCTTGGTATTTTTGAGAATATCTAACGCTTGGGTCATTTTATTCTGTAAAACAGTGATTTCACCTTTCGCAGAATCATCTCCCGACGCGCTATTATCGTCTTCACCATTAATTAAGCTATCAACCATTTTCTCGCTTTGCTTTTTGCTCTTCAATTGCCGAGAAAAATGGATTGCCCCAAAGATGATAACAATAACAAGTAATAGAATAATCCGCGAAGCTGCGGTGGCTAATGGCTCATAGCCGGCGATTGCCACCAATGGGCCACCAAACCAAATGAGTAATGCTAAGCACAGAAAACCTATAATGGTAATAGTCCATTTAGATTTAAGTGTATCGAAAATTCCCTTGCCAATTGATTTCAAAGACATTTATGTTATTCCTTTATGTCACATTAAAACAATAAGTCGATTTCGATTCGACGGTTTAACGCGCGATTTTGTTCGCTATCGTTAACAACACGAGGCTCAGACTCCCCTCGCCCCTCAGGCCATAGACGACCACTTAACGATGCGTTGTTAGCGAGAACATTTGCAATTGATGTGGCTCTAGCCAGCGAAAGATGCCAATTTGATGGATATTTAGAGGTAAAAATTGGTTCATCATCGGTATGACCCGTGATCAATATTTTGCCATCAGTACTCTCAAGTGTGCGGGCAATTTTAGCGAGAATGGCTTCAAAATCTGAACGAGGTTGGGTGCTACCTGACGCAAATAATTCAGTAGCACCAATGCGGATCCTCACTCGGTCACTTAATTGCTCTACTTCGAGGAGATTTTTGCCTATTTCGGTTTGTAACAGTTGTTGCAGCAATAAGGCTTCATCACGGCTTATTTGTTGCTGCGCTTCGACGGTTTTTTCCCATGGAACTATTGAGGTTAATTCTTTGTAAGCGACTGATGAATAATGGTTAATGCTATAACTAAAGCCCATGTAAATAAATAATATGACCACGCCAAATAATGCCCCAATCACCCATAAAGGAAATGGCTGTTGAAAGGTTAAATTTGGCACAATATTCTGTCGCCACCCCGGAGATAATTCACGGTGGAAGTCGCCTTTACAGGATTGAATTGCTAAGTAGGTTTTTTCCCGTAATGCTTCAAGTTTTTGATCGCCTTGAGGTTCAACTCTCATTTTGCCAACAAAACCTAGGGTTAAACATAAATACATGAGTTCAAGCAAATTACATTTTTCTGCAGGATGACGCAGCGATGCATCAAGTAAAGTATAGAAATACTCACCGCCTAAGGTTTCATGATGAAAAGTCGACAGTAAGCTGTCAGATGCCCAATAGCTTTGTTCTCCCCAAGGCGTATTGAGTACAACTTCGTCGATAAAACAACACAGGCAATATCGGGCAGATTGAATGTCATCAGATGCTAAGTTTGCATTACGAAGCTGCTGTTCATAATGCTTGATCAACTCAACGCAATGTACCCGTAATGTGTTCACGTCATCATGCTGGGTACTGTTTCGTAATTGAGTGCAGATCGATAATAGCGTGCCCGCAAAATCAACTAACGGATTTTGCGATAGACTAAGTTGCGAGCGATTATCCCGATTATCATTACGCTGTTCTTGGATCAGAGTTTTTTGACTATCATCATCGACTTTTGTTTTATTGCCAGCCATACCCGCCCCTTTCCCTGGGCGAGGTTTAACGATGGTTTTATCGTTCACAAAATTATCCTTAATGTTTTGGCGTTTAAATACTCACAGCCCAAAGTTCAAGTTGTAACTCTGGATATGCACCAGAAATATGCATAGCAACACCGCCACTCGATTTGAGCTTTATCCAATGGCTATTATTTTTATCTAATTGGAAATAGTGATAACCAGCGTGATATGGCACTTGTCTTGGCGCAACGGGTAAATTTGATATGCCAATGCCTGCTAATTGGTTATTAACCAGTTCACGGATTGTTTCAACCGAGCCTATTTTGATTTGCGAAGGCAAACGCTGACGTAGCTCGTCATGCGGCACATTAGCTTTAACAGCAAGAATGAACTCAGCATTATCAAGCATGCTCTTGTCTGCAATAGTCGAGAAATATACCCCAAATTTGGTCTTCTCAAGAATGAGTTCCGTAGCACTTTGTTCTAATACACTGCTTAAGCCATGATTGACAATGACCATTGTATTGCTAAAAACATAGGTCAAATTATCATGCTGATAAGTCGGGAATTTAGGCGGACGCTTATTAGGACTGCTAAATGTTGACAGTTCACCTGAGAAACTGATTAATGTGCGGTATAACAATTCCGGATGGATATGATTAACGATTGCGTAATGTTCAAAAATAGGCTGATATTTGTTCAAAAGCTGCAACATTAAAAAATCGGCAATCGAACTTGAAGTCCCTTGAGATTGACTTAATCGAGCCGCAATAGCTTCGGCACGCTGATTAATCATGCCCGTAACTTCAGTGGTCATATTCATCAAGGTTTTAATGTGTTCGATGCCTGTGCATGCAGGAATAAACTTTTTATCTAACCGAATTACGCCTTCCTCTGATACGTCAATAACACGAGCGATGGCAATAGACACATATCCAGAACGATCTTCACTCTGTAACTTGAAACGGCAGTCCAATTTTGCCACTTGTAGCACTTCCATTGCATCTGAGCCAACACTGGTATCAACAATGTTATGATCCTCATAGATGTAACGGGTAATTTGATTCTGCTCAGAAGATGAAATATTGACACCATTACTTTTGGCAACAGGCAGCACGAGATAGACCAATTGATCAATTGTTCCTGCTGGGATTGTAATAGATGTCGGCAATGGGCTCTGCTCTGGTAAGCAAACCAGAGTATTATCCGGAAATACGCAATCAATACGGTCTAAACCAAACTGCCCTAACGGAAGCAAGCCATAATTGACTTCGTAGCTTACAATCCCCCAGGCCAGTGGATTATTATTTTTGGCCATACGCGCTTGCTGATGCTGCAAAAAACGCTCTTGCTGCTGCATATGTTGTGGACGAAGAAACATGCCCTCTGTCCATGCTATTGGGCTAAAATCGCTCATAATTTCCCTATTTATTCACAACGATTACTTTTCAGAGTTGTACACTGCTATTTTCTCTATGTTGATAGTGACATCATCATAGCCAGTAGGATCGACGGCGACGACCGATCGCCATCGAGAGGAATCGATATCTCTATAGGCGACTATCACCCCAACAAACCGTGTGTTTTGTCCTAATGTCATCGCATATTCACGGGTTTCTGATGGTTGTAATTCCAACTCATCTTTACGGATAAGATCGGGACCAAGAACGCTTTCAGCAGACTCATCAAGGGTAAAAAAATCTTGCGTGTCAAAGATAGTCCGTGAAGATAGTTCAAATATTTTAACCACCACAGGTGATGGTCGATTATTAATGTCTGGATTAATGTCAGCACTGGCATTAAACGTAACGTCTGTTGATGGAGGAACAACTGCATTAATTGTTTTACA